>JAJQBF010000238.1 GCA_021203425.1 Clostridiales bacterium
ATAAAGAACAGATGTATTGTTCTTCACTACGGCTTTTTTCTTTCCGGAGAGGATTTTTCGGAGCTTTACGGCATAGGCAGCTATGATGAAATACCCGAATTTGATTCCATTGCGGTAACAGACGGCAGCTCGGAGGGATTTACGGTGCTTTTTTTCAACTCCTTTACCCTTGAAGGGGCTGTTTATAAAATGAATGAATATTCGGGCTTAAAGGATATTAATACAGTAATTGACGAGGCTCAGCTTCCCTATAACGGGATTTATTATGTTTCTTCGGTTCAAAACAATTATGATGTCTTTTTAGGCAATGAATTTATTCCCACATGGGCAGGAGAAGTTTATTATTATACAATAACGAAGAGTAATCCCGTTGCCGAAAACGGAATTGTAACGGAATCTGCGGTAGATAAATATGTAAACGCTTATTTTGACAATCCCGTGTTAAAATGGACAAGCGTAGATGACGGGGTTTATATTTTCAGCGATGAAAACACAGTTGTAAAATATTATCCCACAGGAGTTATGGAGTACGCAAGCTATACCGGAGGCAAGACAGACGACTTAAGTCTGGGCGAAAGTCTCGGAGCTGCCGAAGCATTTTTAAACTATGACACAAATTTAAATAATGAATATTATCTGTCCGGTTATAAATATGAAGACGACGGCAGGATAACATTTTATTTTAATTATAAAATAAATAACTCTCTTCTTATGCTTTCCGATGAGTTAAAAGAAAAAACCGAAATGAACAGCTTTATAGAGGTTACAACAGACGGAAACAAGGTTACAAGGTATAAAAGATATTTAAGCGACTATGTAACAACCATAAAAGACCCTGTCTATACTGAAAAGACGTTCTTAGAAGTTATCGACAACGGCTTAAGCAAGCTGGGAGGAGAATATATAGAATCTCTTAAGCTTTCATATCTTGAATCAGGAGAAACAAGCGTTCCCCTCTGCTATGTTGCCTCAATTGATGAAAAAAATTATGTTGAAACAGCTTTTTAGGCTTGAATTTTATAGGATAATATTAAACAATAAGGCTGCCTCAGTGGGCAGCCCTTTTGAATGTATATAGATTTTTAAGAGAAAGTACTCAGCGATTCTTTGAATTAATAAAAGCTTACAGAGGCAAAGCTGTTTTTATGCTGTCTTTCATAGTATTATACGTGCTTTCACTGTTTGTTGTATATGAGAAAATATAAAAGATATTATTTGCTGATACAGCACAATCTAAGCAGTAATCAGTATCATAACCATTAGATGCTGCTCCGTAGTATTCAGAATAATATCTGCCGTCTATTTCTTCATATCCCCAATTAGGGGTATAAAATGTATAATGTCCCGAATCACCTAAGTGATTCAGATACATACCGAGCAATTCATCTGCACTGAAAAAATCACCGTATTGTGTAGTTACAGTAATATTTCCAGAATCGGTATAATTGACCAGGAAAAGATCACAGCCGTTTACTTCATAAATATTTTGCCTAACCCAGTCATCAGACAGGGTTATTGTATAACCTGTACCACTATATTGAGTATCGGCAGAGGCAGCCGAGACAGCCGGTTCTTCTTCGTCCCACAGATATACGCTTTTTGTATCGCCGTCCCAGGTTACGTCCATATCTGCGGCGGTTGCGGCGCCCCTAAGCGGCAGGTATGTTGTACCGTTATAAATAAAAGGTTCAATGGTATTGCCGTCTGCGTCTTCAAGCTGACACAAAACATTGTCCTTATAAACCTTTATGTTGTTATAGGCAACCTGAATATTTTCATATCCGCTTTTGCCGTAAACCAATATGCTTGAGCAAAGCGCCGCTGCCAGTACACCGCAAATAAATCCCTTAAGTTCCTTTTTCATTTAAAAACCCCCTTTAATAAAATTATATTTCTGCTGCCGACCTGCTGTGTGAATCATATCACCGGCAAGTTCATATATTTATTATAAGGCAATATTTATGTGAAAGTCAACATAAAGTCCCTTCTTTTTCCGAAAAATTTTATCTTAAAACTGTGTTTTTGGGCTTGAAACAAAAGAAATATTGGTGTAAAATAAAATATACAGAAAACGGCAGGGCAGTCTTTAACAGAGGCTGCTCTTTTTGGTTTATACAAAAGACAGGAGGGAATAAGTATGGACACAATGACGAAACTTACTATTGCCGCAAGGCAGAACAAGGAAATAAAAGAGGCTATGCTTAAAACAAGAGAAGAGGCGGATCCGGCTGTGGCTTTTTGCAAAAAGGCGACGGAACTGGGCTTTCCCGTTACACTGGGCGATCTTCTTTCGGCGGAGAGTACAACAAGGGGAAATCTTCTTAAAAGCTGCAACGGCGGTGCCGACGGACCTCTTGACGGCTGGGGAGATGTATATGAGGAATTTTTTGCGGCAATAAAATATTAAGAAAACGATGATTGATCGACCGAACACGGAAAATAAAAAACGGGTTCGGCCTGTTTTTTTTGGGGGCATTGTCAAGACAAGATTTTGTGAAAAATCGAAAGAATTTATGAAAAGTCGAAATAAATTATGAAGAATCGGGAAGTTTCCTTGACCCTGCCTTCGGACTGTGTTATTTTAGACTCAGCCCGATGGTAAGCTGTCGGTGCTTTGACATATTTTTACAATCAAAGGAGGGCAGATCGAAATCAATAAAATTTAAACTTATTTAGGAGGACAAATAATATGAAATTTAAAAGGGTGTTATCGACGGGGCTTTCTGCGGTTATGGCTGTTTCCTGCATCGGCTTAACTGCGGCGGCAGACACAGAAAACAATGGCTTAGGTATTGTGGAAAATGAAGACGTAACTTCCGGCGGTGCTTTGGATACAGAAGAAACCGGCTATGCCTTCGGCTCTGACAATACTGTTTTAAAAACGGGAACATATGATATTGATGTATCCCTGAAAAATGCAGAAGATGAGAAAGAAGATTTATCAGCGGCAGACTGCGTTACAGGCGGCAGGCTGACCGTAAATGATGACGGAACGGCAAAGATTAAGCTTTTGCTTACGTCTGTGATAATTGATGAAAGTGAAGTGAGACTCGGCAGATGGCTTGTTTATCAGGCAGATTCTCCATCGGGGGTTACTTTAGACGCTGAGGAAACAAAGGACGAAAACGGACATATAACTGCTGTTGAATTTGACCTGCCGGATTCAAGTCTTGACGGAGTATATGTAAGTATATACACCGAAACATCGGAGACGGCGGAAGACGCTTACCTTGCCCTTGATTATAACTCGGCAAAGGAGCTTAATTATTACACGGCGGAAACATACACCGAGGACGGTGAAAAAATTACGGCTGCGGTAACAACCGCCGGAGGATTTATAAAAGAGATTTCATTTGAATCGGATACTGAAGACGAAACTCTTGAGGCTGAACTTGAATCTGATTCGGAAACCTTAACGGCACAGCTTTCAGGTCTTTTACCCTCACAGGCGCTGGCGCTTTATGAAGGGGGCGGATTTGAATATTCCTCGGAGACGGCTGTTAAAGCCCTGCTTTCGGCTCTTTCTATCGGAGCGGAAGAAGAAAGCAGCGAAGACGAAAGCGGCAGTGACAATGATAATGATAATGACAACGGAAATACCGGCTCGGAAGACGAAAGCGAATATACAACGGCGGAAACGGAAACAGAAACTGTAACGGAAGACGAAACGGAAACAGAAACAGAAACGGCAGCTGAAACAACTACGGAAAAAGCGGCGGAAACAACAACCAAAAAAAGCTCAAGTTCAAGCTCAAGCTCTAAAACATCAGGCTCAAGCGGTTCGGGAGGGGGCTCCCACGCTTATGTAGGGGCGGCATCATCTTCGTCAGCAAGTGATGAAGATGATGATGAAGAGGCGGAAGAGGTGTCTTATACATCGGGCTATGAAGTAAGAGTTACTATAGGAAGCTCTTCCGTAGTTATAAACGGAAAAACAAGCACAATGGACGCAGCTCCCTACATACAGACATCAAGCTCATCAACTCTTGTGCCCTTAAGATTTGTTGCCTTGGCAATTCTGGGCGGAAGTGTAAGCGATGCCGACACAAGCGACATTGTAAGCTGGGATTCCGACACGAGAACAGCCGCGATTTATGCCGGAGATGACGTAATAAAGTTTACCGCCGACAGCAATTATATGACAATTAACGGCGTAACTTCGGCTATGTCAAACGGCGTAAAGGCTGAGATTAAAGACGACAGAATGTATATACCCTTCAGAGCCTTAGGCGAGGCTTTGGGAGCTGAAGTAGACTGGGAGAGTGACACAAAAACAGCAGTTTATGCAATAGAATAATTTCACAGGAAAAAGAACATATGCAAAAAAGCCGCAGTCAGGAAGAACCGTGGCTTTTTTTGCGTTAAAAAATAAAGAATTGACAATTATATTGCTGATGTAGTATAATCTTTTTGTAAATATATCGGGATTATTTTTAAGGAAACGAAGAACTTATTAATCGGCGTTTTCTTAAATTATATCAAAAAAGAATATGTGTTTAAAGACAGGGGGAAATTAAATGAAAAAGGTGTTTTTTACATTATTGCTTTCGGCAGTAATGCTTTGCGGCTGTGGAAGTTCGCTTAGTTTTTTAGGCGGCGGTTCGACTGAAACAGAAGAAACAGGGGCAGAAAGCAGTACCGCTGTAAGCGGAGACAATATGCTTATGGCAGATTCGCCCGTAAGACTTTTAACCGAATCCGATATCGAGGGCAAGGATCACTTTACTGTAAGACTTATAAAAACGAAATACTTGCAAGGCATGGTTTTGTTTTTTCAAGCGATGAGGTTATGCGTAATTATTTTAAAAATATGAGCTGGTATACACCCGACCCTGATTTTACTCAGTCTCAGCTTATGGGGGTTGAGCTTGAAAACTTTAATTTTCTGCAAAGTTATTTAGACAAGCTTGATGAACAGGAAGAGACAACCGAGGCGGCTACACAGGCTGTTTCCGCTGCTCAGGCGCCGGCTGTTTCCGCCGCTCCGCCTGTGGTTTATCATACAATCCTTTACTGTAACGCAAGCGACTACGCAACCCTCAGAACGGCACCCAGCAGAAGTGCGGGGGCAATATGTACATTGGGGTATAATACACCGGTTACACTTTTAGGTACATCGGGAGAATTTTATTATGTAAGCTATAACGGCACAAACGGATATGTGCTTGCCGAATTTTTCTCATACAACTCTTACCCTGAGAAAAACTACGGCAGCGGTTCAACCGGCGGCTCAAGCAGCACCACAAGCAGCGATCCCGTTTATTACTGCTGCGCAAGCGATTACGCAACTCTCAGATCTTCAGCAAGCAGAAACGCAAGCGCACTGGCAAGAATAACATATAACGAACCGGTAACCTACTTGGGCGCAAGCGGAGAATTTTCATATGTATCATATAACGGCACAAAGGGATATGTGCTTACAAAATTTCTTTCAGAAAGTGCTTATCCCGATAAGAATTATGACGAATATTAAAACGGGAGCAGACTTGAATGAAGATTAATTATTTAACCGCAGCAGTGATTACAGCAGCAGCACTCATATTTGTAACCGGCTGCAGCGGCAAAACGGCAGAAAACGAGGTTGAACTCGAAACGGCGGATTCCGAAGATGAAGCGGCTGAAACGCATAAAAAAGCAGCGGCACTGCTTGAAGAAACAACGGAACAGGAAACACATAGCAGCAATGAAACCGAAGACGGGGAAGAGGAAGAAGAGTCGGTTTCGGAAACACAAAAACAAGACAGTGTTTCGAAAAGCAGTGACTCAGATGTAAGAATGGTTCTTCCTTTGGAGCCTATGGCTCAAGGCGCAGAGCTCCCGACAGGCTGTGAGATAACTTCTCTTACAACGGCTCTTAATTATTATTCACTTGATGCAGATAAATTCGATCTTGCCGATAATTATCTTGAAAAAGGACCTGTTGGTACTGTGGATTTCAGAAAGGCTTTTGTGGGCGACCCACGTGACGGAAATTCCTACGGCTGTTATGCGCCTGTTATAGTAAATACTGCCGAAAAATATTTAAAAGCCCATAATTCGGAGCTTACCGCAAGTGATTTGACAGGAACGGATTTTAAAGATCTTTTTGAATATATCAAAAATTACACTCCCGTAATTGTATTGGGAACCCTTGACTGTAATGCCGGGCATTACAGCGTAACATGGAACGTAGACGGTCGGGATTTGACTTGGTATACTCCGGAACACTGTATGGTGCTTTGCGGATATGATTATGAATCAAACGAAGTATGGGTGGGGGATCCTATGCACGGCGACATAAGAAGTTATGATATGGATTTATTTGAAACAAGATATAATGAACTTCAGAAACAAGCTGTTGTAATACAGTAATTATTTAAAAATTATATATAATACAATAAAAAGCCGCAGTCATCGAAAACAGCGGCTTTTAAAGTTATATTTATTTGCGTCTGTGAACGACTGATATTACATCATTCCGCCGCCCTGAGCAGGCATAGGAGGTTCGGGTTCTTTAATGTCTGCTACAACTGCCTCTGTTGTAAGAATTGTAGATGCGACGCTGTTTGCATTAAGAAGAGCAGATCTTGTAACCTTTGTGGGGTCGATTATACCTTCAGAAACCATATCTACATATTTGGAATTAAGGGCATCGAAACCATAGCCTACTTCTGTTTCCTTAACCTTGTTTACAACTACAGCGCCTTCATAACCGGCATTTTCAACAATCTGTCTTAAAGGAGCCTCAAGAGCCTTTAAGATGATGCCTGCGCCTGTCTTTTCGTCGCCTTCAAGTGTGTCATAAACAGCCTTTACAGCGGGAATAGCGTGGATATAAGCTGAACCGCCGCCGGCAATAATACCCTCTTCTACAGCTGCTTTTGTAGCTGCTAAAGCGTCTTCAAGATGAAGTTTCTTTTCTTTAAGTTCTGTTTCGGTAGCTGCCCCTACTTTAATAACGGCAACACCGCCTGCTAACTTAGCAAGTCTTTCCTGAAGTTTTTCTTTGTCAAAATCAGAGGTTGTTGTCTTAATTGTTTCTTTAATCTGGTTTACTCTTGCAGCAATGTCTGCGCTGTTTCCGGCACCGTCAACAATAGTTGTTGTGTCCTTTGTTACCTTAACGCTGCCTGCTTTGCCGAGCATTTCCATTGTTGCGTCCTTAAGGTTAAGAGCTACGTCTTCGGAGATAACTGTTGCTCCTGTAAGGATAGCTATATCCTGAAGCATTTCCTTTCTTCTGTCGCCGAAACCGGGAGCCTTAACGGCTACACAAGTGAAAGCGCCTCTTAACTTGTTAAGAACAAGTGTGCCTAAAGCCTCGCCTTCAACATCTTCTGCGATTATAAGGAGTTTAGCGCCCTGCTGAACAATCTGTTCAAGAACGGGAAGAATGTCCTGAATGTTAACGAGTTTCTTAGATGTAATAAGAATGTAGGGGTTGTCAAGTTCAGCTACCATCTTATCCATGTCTGTTGACATATAAGGTGAAAGATAACCTCTGTCAAACTGCATACCTTCTACAAGGTCAAGCTCTGTTGCCATTGTTTTGCTTTCTTCTACTGTAATAACGCCGTCATTTGAAACCTTTTCCATAGCGTCGGCAACAAGTGTGCCTACTTCTTCGTCGGAGGCTGAAATTGATGCTACTCTGGCGATGTGGTTCTTGCCGTCTACTTTCTGGCTCATACCTTTAATTGCATCAACTGCTGCGTTTGTGGCTTTTGTCATACCTTTTCTTAATATAATAGCGTTTGCCCCTGCGGCGATGTTCTTAAGACCTTCGTTAATCATAGCCTGTGCAAGAACTGTTGCTGTTGTTGTTCCGTCGCCGGCGATATCGTTTGTCTTTGTTGCTACTTCTTTTACAAGCTGAGCGCCTATGTTTTCTGCCTCGTCTTCGAGCTCGATTTCCTTTGCAATTGTAACACCGTCATTTGTGATTAAAGGTGTGCCGTATTTCTTGTCAAGAACAACATTTCTGCCCTTGGGGCCTAAAGTTACTTTTACTGTGTCGGCTAATTTATTTATACCTGCTTCAAGACTTCCTCTTGCTTCGCTTGAAAATAAAATCTGTTTTGCCATTTTGTCTGCCTCCTGTTAATTATTCTACTATTGCCAAAATGTCTTCTGATCTTACTATAATAAATTCTTCGTCGTCAAGGTCAACCTTTGTTCCTGCATATGAGGAATAAATAACCTTATCTCCGACTTTAACGTCCATAGGAACTACCTTGCCGTCTTCGACTCTTCCGGGACCTACTGCTATAACTTCTGCCTCTTGAGGCTTTTTCTGCTGGGCTGTTGTAAGAATGATGCCGCCCTTTGTTTTTTCTTCCGGTGCAAATTCTTTAAGAACGATTCTGTCACTAAGTGGAACTAATTTCATATTTTTAACCTCCTATATTTTGTTGTTAGCACTCGTCCTTGTTGAGTGCTAATTTCTAAATGATATAATAGTCTATCTTCAAAGCTAATGCAACATTTCAAAAAGGCTGATTTTACTTGTTATTCCCATACAAACTCAATTATACTCATTTTTTCTCTTGTTTTCATTTATTTTCTTTTTCTTTTGGAATTTCCTGCATTTATATGAAGTGTTCTTGCGTAGTAAAAGAGATACTGCTGGGCAAAGCCTGCATATTTCCCCCACTTATGGGCGGCAAGAGCGTGAATATCTTTTATAGGGGTTTCTTTGCCGTCAAAATAAAAATATTCCATAACCCTCTTTATCCAAACATCTGTGGGAAAAACCTCCCGCCTGCCGAATGAAAACAAAAGAACACAGTTGGCAACTTTCGTACCTACCCCCTTGATTTTCATAAGTTCTTCTTTTGCCCTTGCTGTATCCATATTTTTAACGGTTTCAAGGCTGATTTCACCCTTTGAAAGCTTTTCTAAACAATCTGTAATATATTTATGCCGAAAACCCGTTTTACATTCCATAAGACTTTCACAATTTGAGGTTTTAAGGCTGTCAAGGCTCGGAAAGAAATAATTCTCTCCGGCTTTTTCTCCCCACCTTGCGGAAATATTTCCTATTACTTTTTGTATCATAGGGATTCTGTTGTTTTGAGATATTATAAATGAAATAAGACATTCAAAGGGGTCTTGGTTTAAAAGCCTTATTCCATCTCCGAAAGCAGCTGCCTCTTTAAGTACGCTGTCCTTTGAAAGAATTGCCTTAATTTCGGAATAATCCGTTCCCAAATCAAAATAGTCATACCATATATTTTCAAAATCATTTTTGCTGCAGGGGTAAAATAAAATTTCGTTCCCCTCTTGTTTTATGTAAAGAACCTTGTTTTTTGCAATTATCTTATAGTGCCCTTCTCCTGTTTTTTCAAAACGAAAACACTAACCGCATTCCAAAATCTGTTCTATATTAAAGCTGTCCTGTTCCGTCAGCAAAATTCCGCCGTCTTTTTCCGAGATTTTCATTGGTAATTCCTTTCATTATACATCTTATACACTAAAAATAATACCTACGGCTGTAATTATACACTTTATATGACCGCCTTTGCAACATTAAACTGCGGATTAATTTTAAAATTTTCGAAAAACCGCTTTACTTTGTTTTTTGCCTATGTTAAGATACTGTATGGGAAATACACAATTTAAAAGACAGTTCGTAAACCTCCTGTCTGTAAACAAAACTAGGCTTTCTTTATACAGAGGGCTTAGTGCGCTCTTTTTTGTTTGTGTAAAGGAGGCTTAGGAGGAATATATATGTACACTATTAAAACGATGAACAGCTTTGATTCGGCTCACTTTCTTAAGGGCTATGAGGGAAAATGCAGCAATATTCACGGTCACAGGTGGACTGTTGAAATAGAGGTTAAAGGCGAAGACTTAAGTACGGATAAACAGACGAGGGGAATGCTCTGCGATTTTTCCACATTAAAAAGCGATGTTAAGTGTGAAACTGATTTTTTCGACCATACCTTTATAATCGAAAAGGGCAGTCTTAAGGAAAACACACTTTCCGCCCTTAAAGACGAAGGCTTTAAAATAACGGAGGTTTCTTTCAGACCTACTGCCGAAAGCTTTGCAAAATATTTTTATGACAGGTTTAAGGCTTTGGGCTATGATGTCAAAAAGGCGGTTGTATACGAAACACCAAACAACTGTGCCGAATACGGGGAGGAATAGATATGACGGAATATAATGTTGCCGAAAAGTTTGTAAGCATAAACGGCGAGGGGCGCCTTGCCGGACGTCCGGCTGTGTTTATACGGTTTAAAGGCTGTAACCTGCGCTGTTCCTACTGTGACACAATGTGGGCAAACGAAAAAAGCCTTGTCTGCGAAAAAATGACGGAAGATGAAATCTATTCTTATATCAAATCAACGGGCATAAGCTGCGTTACCTTGACAGGGGGCGAACCTCTTCTTCAAAAGGATATTGAGGTTCTTCTTGAAAAGTTGGGCAGAGATGATTTTTTAAAAATCGAAATCGAAACAAACGGCAGTATAAGCGTTAAGCCTTTTATAAGCTTTAAAAACCGCCCTTCCTTTACTCTTGACTATAAATGCCCCTCAAGCGGAATGGAAGAGCATATGCTTGAAGAAAATTATTCACTTATAGATGAAAGCGACACTATAAAATTTGTCTGCGGAAGTCCGGAAGACTTGGAAAGGGCAAAAACAATAATCGAAAGGTTTAAGCCGCCCTGCCCCATATATTTAAGCCCTGTTTTCGGAAAAACAGAACCGGCGGAAATAGTAGATTTTATTATAAAAAACAAATTAAACAATGTGAATTTACAGCTACAGCTCCATAAATTCATATGGAATCCCGACAAGAGAGGTGTGTAATTATGATAGATACGGAAAAGATAGAATACCATATAAGGGAAATATTAAAGGCTTTGGGCGATGACCCTGAGAGAGAAGGGCTTAAGGAAACACCGAAACGTGTGGCAAAGATGTATGAAGAGGTTTTCGAGGGTATGAACTATACCAATGCCCAAATTGCGGAAATGTTCAACAAAACCTTCGAAGAGGACGACTATTTTACGTCCTCTTCCGACTTGGTTTTGGTTAAAGACATTGAGGTTTTCAGCTACTGCGAACATCACATTACCCTTATGTATGATATGAAGGTAAGTGTTGCCTACATACCGAAGGGAAAGGTTGTGGGCTTAAGCAAAATTGCCAGAATTGCGGATATGGCGGCGAAAAGATTACAGCTGCAGGAAAAGTTGGGCAGCGATATTGCCGAAATTATGACAATGATAACAGGCTCGGAAGACGTTGCGGTTATGATAGAGGGCTGTCACAGCTGTATGACAGCAAGAGGGATAAAGAAAACAGCGGCTAAAACCTACACAAACACATTAAGAGGAAGATTTGAAACAGATTCAAGCCTGCAGCTCAGACTTATGGGGAGGTAAAGTATATGAAAGTAATGGTTTTGTTAAGCGGAGGGCTTGACAGCGCAACCTGTCTTGCCAAGGCGGTAAATGACTACGGCTCGGAAAATGTAATTGCCCTTTCTATTCTCTACGGTCAAAAGCACAAAAAAGAAATAGAGGCTTCAAACAAAATTGCGGCATATTACAAAACAGAACACATAACCCTTGACTTAAGTTCTATTTTCAAATTCAGCGACTGTTCACTCCTTGCCTCTTCCGATAAGGAAATACCCACTGAAAGCTATGCGGAACAGCTTAAAAAGACAGGGGGCAGTCCCGTTTCAACCTATGTTCCTTTCAGGAACGGTCTGTTTTTGTCTTCGGCGGCGGCTATGGCTCTTTCAAAGGGCTGTTCAAAAATTTATTACGGCGCCCACGCAGATGACAGCGCCGGAAACGCTTATCCCGACTGCAGCAAGGCTTTTGCCGATGCTATGAACGAAGCAATTTATCAGGGCAGCGGCTTTCAGCTTACCCTTGAAACTCCCTTTGTGGGGCTTACAAAGGCGGAGGTTGTCAAAACGGGAACAGAGCTTAAGGTTCCCTATGAACTGACGTGGAGCTGTTATGCCGGAGGGGAAGAACCCTGTCATATTTGCGGAACCTGCCGTGACAGAGAAGAGACCTTCAGAAAAAACGGTCTGACAGATCCTCTTTTGAAGGGAGATAATCAAAAATGAAATATAAATTCGATGTACACATTCATTCGGTGGCAAGCGGTCATGCCTACAGTTCAATAACGGAAAACGCACGCTTTGCCCATGAAAAGGGTCTTGATTTTATAGCCATAACCGACCACGCACCGAAAATGCCCGGCGGAGCCTGTAAGCTTCACTTTTTCAATATGTGTGTTCTTCCGGAATATATTGAGGGAATAAGGGTATTGAGAGGTGTAGAGCTTAATATTTTGGACGATGATGGCAGTATTGACTTAACAGATGGTTATATCGACAGACTTCAGGTTGTTATAGCAAGTCTTCACACACCCTGTATAAAGCCGAGGGGAAGCACAGAGGCGCTTATAAATGCCGTTAAGAACCCGAGAATTCAAATTATAGGTCACCCGGGCGACCCACGCTATCCCTTTGACGTTAAGGCTGTTGTCAACGCCGCAAGAGAAAACAATACTCTTTTGGAAATAAACAACACTTCCTTTAACCCTATGAACACAAGACATGGCGGCGAAACCGTTGTTTTTGAACTTCTGAAGGAATGTAAACGGCAGAACCACCCGGTAATTTTGGGAAGTGACGCTCATTTTCACACAAATATAGGGAACTTTTCTTATTTGGAGCCTATACTTAAAGAGGCGGAGATGCCCGATGAGCTTATAATGAATACAATGCCGGAAAAATTTTTGAAATTTTTAGGATTGTGACTTTACTTACACGCCCTAAAGTGATAAAATTATGTAACAGTTCAGCCGTGTTATATCAGCAAAAACTCCTGTGAAAGGTGCGCTTTCTAAAGGAGTTTTTGCTGATATAACACGAGCGGAGCGCCAAATAACGAGCAAAAAATGAGCCGCAAGGCGGCGCCGACTGCGTATAGCAGGCGCTTTGCGAGTGATTTGGCTGAACTGTTACGAAATGATTATTACTAAACCCTTAAGGACGGAGAGGCAAATGAAAGATGATGATTGCAAAAGAAAAGAATTGTTTTATGACTGTGTTTTGACACTTAAAACACAGGAGGAATGTCGAGTTTTTTTCGAAGATATTTTGGCAAGGCAGGAGCTTAACGCTATTTGTCAGAGAATGGAGGTTGCAAGACTTCTTAAGCTGAAATATACTTATAACACCATAGCGGAAAAAACAGGTGCGTCAACTGCCACAATAAGCAGAGTAAACCGAAGTCTTATTTACGGCGAAGGCGGTTATGAGCTGGCTTTTGAAAGAGTTGAAAGAAAACAGGAAGAAGAAACAAAAAAGGAGAAATCCCAAAATGAGTGATATATTACAGGGGCTTAACCCTATGCAAAAACAGGCGGTTCTTCATACTGAAGGACCTCTCCTTCTTTTAGCGGGGGCAGGCTCCGGCAAAACAAGGGTTCTTACCCACAGAATAGCATATTTAATAGAACAGGGCATACGCCCATGGAACATACTTGCCATAACCTTTACAAATAAGGCAGCAAAAGAAATGAAAGAAAGAGTTGAAAAAACAAGCCCCTTGGGCGCCGATGTCTGGGTGGCTACCTTTCACTCAACCTGTGTCAGAATTCTCCGCAGACACGCCGAAAAGCTGGGTTATACAAATTCGTTTACTATTTTCGATGCCTCCGACAGTGAAAAGCTTATGAAAACCGTATTAAAAGAGGCAAACATTGACGACAAACAATTTAAGCCCAAAGCCCTGCTTTCGACAATAAGCTCTTTTAAAAACGACGGAATAAGCCCGTCGGAGCTTGAAAAACAAGCCTCTGACTACAGGGAGAAAATAATTGCGGACATATACTCAGATTATCAAAAATCCCTTTTCAGAAACAATGCCTTTGACTTTGACGATTTAATTATAAAAACAACGGAGCTTTTCAGACTTTTCCCCGATATACTCATTAGCTATCAGGAAAGGTTTAAATACATATTGATAGACGAATATCAAGACACAAACACCGCCCAGTATAATTTAGTGTCTCTTTTGGCGGATAAATATAAAAACCTCTGTGTTGTAGGCGATGACGACCAGAGTATTTATGCCTTCAGAGGGGCTAACATACAGAACATACTTGATTTTGAAAAGGATTATCCTACGGCAAAGGTTATAAAGCTGGAGCAGAATTACCGCTCCACTTCGAATATTTTAAATGCGGCAAATGACGTAATTAAAAACAATATGGGAAGAAAGGGCAAAACCCTTTGGACGGATAAGGACGAGGGCGATAAAATAACCTATTTCAGAAGTGAAACCGACAGAGACGAGGCAGGGTTTATTGCCGACAATATAAAAAGGCTTGTAAACCGTGAAGGCTATTCATATAACCAAATAGCCATACTCTACAGAAACAATTTTCTTTCAAGAGCCATAGGCGAGGGGCTTGTTAAGGCGTCTCTGCCCTATGTTGTCATAAGGGGTCATTCCTTTTATGAAAGCCTTGAAATAAAGGATATGCTTGCTTATCTTAAGTTTATATATAACCCCGACTCAGAGGTTGACCTTATGAGAATTATAAATGTTCCCAAACGAGGCATAGGGGATACTACCGTTGCCAAAATTGCCTCTATAGCCCACGAAAGAGGGGTTTCAATGTTCGATATTATAAATGACATTGAAATGGTTCCCGAACTTCGAACCAGGAGCAAAAAGCTTATCGAATTCAGAGACTTAATAAATTATTTTATAAATGAATCTTTGACAACTCCCGTCAGCAGTCTTGTTGAAGATGTATATTACAAAACAGGCTATATATCGGAACTTCAGCAGCAGGGCGACCAAACAGCCCAAAACAGAATAGAAAATCTCTATGAACTTCAAAGCAAGGCTGCGGATTTCGAAGAGCAAAACCCCAGCGACCCGAGCCTTGCCGCTTTTCTTGACGAAATTTCCCTTGTTTCCGATACAAATGCTTTGAAAACGGAAGACGGAGCAGTTTCACTTATGACACTTCATGCCTCAAAGGGGCTTGAATTTCCAGTTGTTTTCCTTGCAGGGTTTGAAGACGGAATCTTCCCTTCTTCCTATATCGACGGAACAGCCGACCTGAAGGAAATAGAAGAGGAAAGACGTCTCCTTTACGTAGGCATAACAAGGGCGCAGGAAAAGCTTTTTATAACCTGTTCCCAAAGCCGTATGATGAGAGGGCAGCCCTCCTTTAATCCCCCCTCAAGGTTTTTGAAGGAAATTCCTCTTAAATATCTTTCAAACGCAACGCCCCAAAAGGAGCCGAACCCCTACAGCGGAGACTTCAGCGGTTTCGGTACAGACAGAAATGGCTTTATAAGAACAATTAAAAATTCCAAAGATACAAACACAGGTTATAAAGTAGGCTCAAAGCCTAAGCCTAAAACCTTTGCGGCATCGCCTTCCAAAACCGACTATAAGCCCGGCGATAAGGTTCGTCAGCTGAAATACGGCATTGGCACTGTTCTAGAGGTTAAACCCTCGTCTGGAGATGTTCTTTTGACAATAGAGTTTAAAGCCGGAACGAAAAAACTGTATGCCGGAATGGTAAAACCCGTTAAACAATAAAACAAAACCCTCCTCAAAAAAATCTGGGAGGGTTTGTTTTTATATTACGTAAAACCATGCGTTGTTTTGTTCAAGCTCTTCCGTATGAACGGTTTTATCCATATTTTGATATCTCAGTTCGGGGTTTTTTATTGTAACCCTTGTGTTGGGCTTAACTGAGGCAACTATAAAAGCATTGCCCCCTATTACGCTGCCCTTGCCGATTACGGTTTCGCCGCCTAAAATAGAGGCTCCCGAGTAGATTGTTACGTTGTCCTCGATTGTGGGGTGACGGCGCACACCTTTAAGGCTTTGACCGCCGGAAGTTGAAAGACCGCCTAAGGTTACCCCCTGATATATCTTTACGTGGTCGCCTATTACCGTTGTTTCACCTATAACTATGCCTGTGCCGTGGTCGATAAAGAAGTGCCTGCCGATTGTAGCACCGGGGTGAATATCTATACCCGTTATGCCGTGGGCGTGTTCCGTCATAATTCTGGGAACAAGGGGCACATTCAGAAGATAAAGCTCATGAGCAATTCTTGCAACCATAATGGCATAAAGCCCGGGGTAGGAGTATATAATTTCGTCAAGGCTGTATGCCGCAGGGTCGCCGGCATAGGCGGCATAAACGTCCAGCTCCAGATAATCCCTCAGCATAGGCAGCTTTTCGAAAAAGTTGTCGCTTATTTCACTGACCTTTTTGTCAAGCTCTTCATTGTCGCAGACATTTTCGTCTGTACATATAAAGGCTTTTTTCATCTGCTTTTCAAGATTATATCTTATTTCTTCCAAAATTTCCCCTACATAATAGCGGACAAATTCTTTTTTCAGCTTTTTTTGTTCAAAAAAACCGGGAAAAATAAGCTTTTGCAAAAGCTTTATAATGTGAACGACTGTTTCTCTGTTGGGCTGTAAATTGGTGTCTATTTTAGCCGTAACTCCGCAGCTCCCGTAGCTTTCTATTAATTCATTAATTATTTTTTCCATAAAACATTACCCCTTTTTATGTATAATTTTTTTCAGCTCTTCTATATCGTTTATATATGTACTTTTAAGACTTCTGTTATATATTATCGACGCCGGATGATATAGGGGGAAAAGAATAAATTTTTCAAGGTTGAGACTTTTGCCGTGAACCTCCCCTATAACGGCTTTTTTATCTCCCGTAACAGCTTTTAAGGCGAAATTTCCCAGCGTTACGACATATTCCGGCTTTAAAATTTCAAGCTCCCTGTGAAGATAGGGGGTGAAAAAATCAACCTCCCCCTTGTTGGGAGGACGGTTTGAAACTCTGCCTGTTTTGGGGTTTGTTTTTACAGGGCGCAGTTTCACCACATTTGTAATATATATATCCTCTCTTTGAAGACCCAGTATTTCGAGAAATTCACTTAGGTTTCTGCCTGCCTTTCCCACAAAGGGTCTGCCCTGTTTTTCCTCTTCGCCGCCGGGCGCCTCCCCTATAAGCACAAGTCTTGTTTTTAAATTTCCTTCTCCGCCTATAAATTTTCTTTCGGGGAAAAGCCTTTCGGATTCTTCTTTCATTTCATCATACAGCTTTATCATTTTTACTTACCTTCTTTTTATCGGCAAAGCCTATTATAATTCCCAAAATAACACCTGCTGCAAAACCGCCTATATGTCCCCAGTTATCAACTCCGGGATATACAAAACCGAACCCTATATTTATAATAGAAATAATTATATAAACATAAGCGTCGAGCCCGTCCATTTTAATATTGTTTATAAGTGTATAAGCAAGAGAGGAACCCATTATTCCGAAAATTGCGCCGGAGGCTCCTGCCGAAACACTTTCTCCGGAAAAGAGAAAGCTGAGAAGTGAACAGCCCAAGCCTGAAATTAAATATACAGCCGTAAATTTTAAATATCCGTAATATCTTTCACAGCGGCTTCCGAAAATAAAAAGCCCGAACATATTTGAAAAAATATGGAGAATACCTATGTGAAGAAACGTATAGGTGAAAAGCCTGTAATATTCTCCCTGTTTTATATAAGGGGCATATATTGCTCCGTATTTAAGCAGTGTTTGTGTGTTTTCACTTCCTCCGTCAAGGCTTAAAAGTATAAACATAATTACATTCAAAGCAATAAGCCCGTAGGTAACAATAACACTTCTTGTCTTTATGAAATCGGAACTTCTGCAGCTTTGACTTCTGAATATACCGGATACTGTTTTGGGCTGAGGTTCTTTTGCGTTTTTAAGAATGTTTTCGATGCCGTCGAATTTGCTGGGGGAGTCTTTGCCGCAGATAAAATTTCCGTTTTTTATATCTACTGCCCAGCGTATGTTTACAACCTCCGCCTGAGGGTCAAAACCGCCCCTTAAGGTAAATTCCGCCGCTCTTTCGTCTCCCACGGCAATACACAGAAAAACTGCCTTTGCATTATATTTGATTTGACTTAAAATACTTTTTTTTAATAAATCAAACCGCAGCTCAAAGGAAGGTGTTTTAAAAGTGTTTATTACAATAACATAATTTATGACAGCTCCCGAAGGTTTGTAAAAACACAGTTCCGTTGTTTCTTCGGAGATAAGGTTTTCCTCCGGTTTTGTTTTTATAAAGCTGTAGTTTTTTTCCGCCAAGCCCTTTGAAAAGGCGGTTAAAATATCCGTTATATTCATTGTTCATCTTCCTTATCACAATGCAAACAGCTTAATTATGTAAAGCCCTATAAAAGCAGGCAGCCCTAAAAGCCCTATAATTACACCGTTAAACAAATTTACACCCAAAACAAGACCGCTGCTTTCCAAAATTACATTAAGAATATATATTGTGCCGAGCCCCAAGGCGCCTCTTGCCGCACATAAAATTATTTTTTTTTCAAAAGTCTTGAAAAAAACAGACAGCCGGCGGCAATACAGAGAAAAATAATCATATATTCCGTCACACCGAAAGAAAAATCCATTTTCCTGCCTCTTTTAAACCTTATTAGAATAATTTATGCGGTTTCGGTGTGTATTATTCGGGGCTGTTTACAGTAAAGGGGACAGAAAAATTCTGTCCCCCTGTATGTCTTATTTGTTTACTCTTCCGGTATATTCGCCTGTTCTTGTATCTATCTTAATAATTTCGCCCTGATTTATGAAAAGAGGTACGTTAACCTGAGCGCCTGTTTCAACAACAGCCGGCTTTGTAGCGCCTGTAGCTGTGTCGCCTTTGAAACCGGGCTCTGTCTTTGTAATTTCAAGCTCGACAATAAGGGGAGGTTCAATTCCTATAACTGTTCCGTTATAAGAAATTATTTTAACCATTTCATTTTCTTTAACAAACTTAAGACCGTCTCCTACATCTGCAGTGGAAACATTAAGCTGGTCATAAGATTCCATATCCATAAATACATACATATCTCCGTCTGAATATAAATACTGCATATCCTTACGGTTGATATGGGCTTTTCCTGTTTTTTCCGTAGGACGGAAGGTTCTTTCAACTACACCGCCGTTAATAAGGTTTTTAAGCTTTGTACGCACAAAAGCCGCACCCTTGCCGGGTTTAACGTGTTGGAACTCGATAACCTGATAAACAATACCGTCTAATTCAATAGTAACACCGTTTCTGAATTCACCTGCTGATATCATTGGAATATTCCTCCTAAAAACATATTCTTAAGGACATCTTACAAATTAAAGAACCTCTGTAAGACACCTTTTTCGTAGTTTTATTATGTTCATAATAACAAAATTAAACATAAAAGTCAATAGGCTTATTAAAAGCTGAATAAATTTCCCCAAAACAGCCCGGGAGTTGCAATAGGGCAATAATTGTTGTTCTTGACCAACAGGGGTATAGGTGAATATAATATAAAGTAAATTATATAAGCGGTGATAATTATGGAAAATAAAGACTACGAAAATGAAAAAACAGCTCTTGAGGTTTCAAGAATAAGTATAGAGGCAAATGCGGCGCTGTCGGTTTTTAAGCTGCTCTGCGGAATTTTCGGCAGGTCGGCGGCTATGGTTTCAGATGCCGTACATTCACTGTCAGACGTTTTGTCAACCCTTGTGGTTATTGTAGGCATAAAGCTTGCGGCAAGAAAGTCAGACGCAGACCACAGCTACGGACACGAGCGGTTTGAGCCTGTGGCTGCTGTAGTTTTATCCTGTATGCTTATGGCAGTAGGTATTTTAATAGGGGTGTCGGGCATAAGCAAAATCATAAACTATGATTCGGCGGCTTACAGCGTTCCTTCGGCTGCGGCAGCAGTGGCAGCAGCTGTTTCGATTATTGTAAAGGAAATAATGTTCAGATATACAAAATCGGCTGCAAAGAAAATAAACTCCGATGCTCTTATGGTAGATGCATGGCACCACCGCTCCGATGCGCTTTCTTCAATAGGCAGTTTAATAGGTATTATAGGCGCAATGGCAGGCTTTCCCCTTTTAGACCCTATAGCGGCTGTTGTAATCTGTTTCTTTATTATCCGTGCTGCATATGAAATATTCAGAGAGGCGGCGGATAAGCTGGTTGACAAGGCCTGTGACGAAGAAACGGAAAATGAAATGAAAAAAATAATAAGGGAAACGGAAGGGGTTATTTCTCTTGACGATATTAAAACAAGACTTTTCGGCGCAAAAATTTATGTAGACGTGGAAATTTCCGCAAAAAAGGATTTGTATTTATCCGAAGCCCATAATATAGCCCAGAATGTCCACGACAACATAAAACAAAGGTTTCCCCTTGTAAAAGACTGTATGGTTCATGTGAACCCCAAATAAGCCACTGAAGAGGGGCTTTGCCTTTTAATTCACCCAAACTGCGGTGTCTTTAGGTATGGTTTTGTAAAAATATTCGGCGTCATTTACTGACATTCTTATACAGCCGCTTGAACAGTGTCTGCCCAATGTTGGGTCGGTTATATTGCTCTCTTTATCCATAGCAACGGAATGGAAAAGATAGGCTTCGTTAAATCTTACCCAATATTTTGCGCCGCTTTTAAGTCTTGCGGAGTAAAACCACTCTCCTCTGTCTGAAATTTCAAAAAGCCATCTTGTGGTGGGGGATATGTTTTTTCCCGTTCCGCAGACTATTCTTTTCTCCAAACGGAATTTTCCGGCGGTGCCTTTTAATATATAAACCCTTTGGCGGTAAATATCCGCCCATACAAATTTGTCGGTTTTGCTTTTGAAACCACGGGTGTTTATGCAGCACTCTATTTCTTCGGCGGTTAAGCTGTCTTCGGCTGTAAGAGGGTCAGAGGGGATTGTTATGCTCTCAGGTTTAACCCAGGCCCTGCCGCTTTCTCTTTCGATATAATACCAGCTGAGGCTGAAATCCCGGAGAATCAAAACCCTTTCTCTTTCGGCGGTTTCTTCAAAGGAAGAATCTTCCGAGGGTAAATTATAAAGCCTTGTTCCTTTTCTTATTTCTCCGTATACGGGAGAGGGGACAGCCTTCTTCTCCGCCGAGTTTATTTCATCACTTGTATAGACCTGTGTACTTCCTTTTATATACAGCGTAAAGGTAAGAGCAGTAAAAACAAAAACACAGAAAAATAATTTACACATGGGCTTATTCCTTTTTATTTATATGTTATTCTCCTCTGCCGAAAGCTATGCTTTTATGGGTTCGGCTTTAAAGCAAAGAAAAAGTTTAGGGAATTTTTTAAAAGACTTGATTTATTTCCGATTTTGTGCAATGATATAAAGTAGGAAAAAACCTTTTACAAACAATTGACACAAACATAACAAAAGGGGGTTATCCCCGAGAAATATATACTCGTAAGGAGGAATTTAAATGATTTCAACAGACGTTATTATTGTCGGCGCAGGAATTGCCGCCTATTCTGTAGGCTGCAGACTTTGCGACAGCGGCAAAAAAGTAATTATGCTTACAAAATCAGAAAAACAAAACTGTAACTCAACCCTTGCCCAAGGGGGAATTTCAGTTGCTTTAAGAGATGATGATAATTATATGTCACATTATGAAGATACACTTACGGCAGGCTGTAATTTAAACAATAAAGAGGCTACTCTTGAACTTGTTAAAACTGCTCCTTCCGTAATAAGGGAGTTTATTGACCATGGTATGAACTTCGACAAAAACCCCGATAGCTCTTTAAGTTTCGGCAAGGAGGCAGCTCATAAGCTGGCAAGGGTTATTCATGCCGGCGGCGACAGAACAGGGCTTAAGGTTATGGAACAGCTTTATGTAAATATGGCAGACAGAACGGAGCTGCATGAAAACGAGCCTGTTATAGACGTAATAATCAAAGACGGAGAGGCTGTAGGAGTTGTTACAAGAACAGCCGACGGAAAATATCATACATACTGTGCCCCGTATGTGGTTCTTGCCACAGGCGGTATAGGCAACCTTTACCCGGGAACATCAAACGACCACACAATAACAGGTGACAGCGTTGCCTTGGGCTACAGATGCGGCGCTGAGCTTAAAAACCTTGAATTTGTTCAGTTCCACCCCACCCTTTTAACCTTCGGCGGAAAAAACTTCGGGCTTATTACCGAGGCTGTAAGAGGTGACGGCGGTGTTCTTATAAACGAAAAGGGCGAAAAAATTATGGAAGGGGTTCACCCTCTTAAGGATTTAGCCCCAAGAGATGTGGTTTCAAGAACAGTCTATAAGTATACTCTTGCCGGAGAAAAAATATATCTTGATATTTCGGCAATCCACGATTTTAAAACAAGATTCCCCTATGTTTCGGAAATCTGTGAAACAAACGGTCTTGATTTAAGCAGGAATCTTATTCCGGTTGCTCCCGGCGCTCACTTTCATATGGGTGGTGTAAAAGCAAAGCCCACAGGGGAAACCACTGTCAAGGGGCTTTATGCCGTGGGAGAGGCAGCCTGTACAGGGGTTCACGGGGCTAACCGCCTTGCAAGTAACTCCCTTCTTGAAGGGCTTGTTTTCGGCAGACTTACCGCCGACAATATAATTTCTTCGGACAGAAAATTAAAGCCCTGTGAGTACGATTTTCCGACTTTGGAGCCTAAGAGACCTTTCCCCGAAAAAGGTCAAATCAAAAAGGTTATGATGGACTGTGTGGGAGTTATAAGAACCGAAGAGAAGATGAAACAGGCAATTGAGTTTTTTGAAGAATATATGCCCGATAAAAACGGTTTCGGAAGAATCAATCCCGATTCGGTTACAAATCAGGAGCTTGAACTTTATAATATGCTTACAACGGGCTGGCTTATAGCCAAGGCAGCCTATAACAGAAAAGAGAGTTTCGGCGCCCACTATATTGCGGAGGAATAAGACTGTGAATGAGATTTTATTAAGAGAACAGATAAAAAATTTTTTAAATGAAGACATTGGAACAGGTGATTTATCCGCCAATTTGATTTTCGACAGAGATACTGTGGGCAAGGGTGGTTTTGTGGCAAAAACCGACGGAGTAGTCTGCGGCTTGTTCCTTATAAAGACGGTTTATGAAGTTTACGGCGATTACGGCGTAAAGGTTAAGCTGAAGGCAAAGGACGGCGACAGGGTTAAAAAGGGAGACGTTATAGCAGAAAGTGAAGGCTCTGTTATAACACTTCTCTCCTGTGAAAGAATTATACTTAATCTTATGCAGAGATTAAGCGGAATAGCTACGATTTCAAGAACCCTTGTGGACAATTTAAACGATCCGGGCATAAAGGTTGTTGATACAAGAAAAACACTGCCTGGGCTCAGAATGCTGGATAAATATGCAGTAACCTGCGGAGGCGCCTTTAACCACAGAATGGGGCTTTATGACGGTGTTATGCTTAAGGATAATCACATTGCCTTTGCCGGGGGAATAACAAAGGCGGTTAAAAAGGCAAAGGACGCTCTTGGTCATACCGTTAAAGTTGAGGTTGAAACGGAAACCGCCGAACAGGTTAAAGAGGCGGTAACAGCCGGAGCCGATATAATAATGTTTGACAACAGAACCCCTGAGGAAATAAAGGAGCTTGTAAAGCTTGTTCCATCAAATATTATAACAGAGGTCTCGGGAGGAATTACCCCCGACACCATTTCCTCTTTTAAGGGCTGTGGTGTAAACATAATTTCAACAGGCTATATGACACATACCGTTACCCCTATGGATATAAGCTTTAACACAATAGGCGGCGCCAAGCTTTAAGAATAAAGTCACCTTTTCTGTATATTATAGTAGGTATGGAAAGGGTGATTTTTTTGAAAAATAAAGAAGAAATTTACAGTATAACGGCAGGAACCTTTTTAATGGCTGTGGGGGTTAATTCATTTTTCGAAAGTCATAATTTGGTTATAGGCGGCGCCTCAGGGCTTGCCATTCTTATTGCATCTGTTGTAAACAGTTTGTTCGGGCTGAGTCTGCCTATGTGGCTTTTGTTTTTGGCTATAAACATACCCCTTTTTTCAGCCGGTTTTCTTGCTATGGGCTTAAAAAAGCTGAAAAAAAGTCTTTTTGCCACAATTATGCTTTCATTTATGCTTTGGGTTACGGCTTTTATACCGCTTTTTGAAACCGATTTGGCTATAGCCTCCGTTTTCGGAGGAATTATAGAAGGCTTGGGCTTGGGGCTTGTTTTGAGAACAGGCTTTACAACAGGCGGAAGTGATCTCCTTGCTACGATTTTAAATCTGAAATTTCCCTCTGTTTCCGTCTCTTTTTTGATTCTTGTTATAGATTATATAATAATTGCCGCCGGCTTTTGGGAGTTCGGTTCGCTCAATGCTTTCTATGCTCTTGTTTCGGTATATATTGCCGTTAAGGTTATGGATATTGTCATAACGGGGACGGGGTATGCAAAGGCGGTTTATGTTATTTCGGACAAGTCAGAAGAGATAGGGCGGCTTATAATGGAAAAATTCGAAAGAGGGGTTACTACTCTTAAGGGCAGAGGAGAATATACGAAAAAAGAGAAAAATGTTATTTTGTGCGTTGTGGCGAAAAAACAGGTTGCTCCATTGAAAAAATTTATTCTTGCAGAAGACAGCAAAGCCTTTTTAATAATTACAGATGCCGCTGAGGTAACCGGAGAAGGTTTTTCAAGGAAATAACACAAAGCAAACTGTGATAATATGTGAAAATTTACCAAAAGGTGATTTGTTCTAAGTCAAAAATGTGAAATATAAACTAAAGTATGAACAAAAACGCCTTTAAAACTAAGGGCTTTGTGAGCAATCTGCCAAAAAAAATAAACTTGTGTGCAAATTCCACAAAATTAAAAATTATATTTGTATAATTAATCTATGGAAATTCGGAAAGAAATATTGTAATATATATAACGCTAAAGGGTATTGTGTATATAATATATTCCCTTTGGACATACATTTTAAGGAGGAACTGTAATGGCAAGTTTAAGTTTAAGAAATATTGTTAAAAAGTATCCCAACGGTTTCGTAGCCGTTCCCAGTTTTAATCTTGAAATTGCTGATAAGGAATTTATTATTTTCGTAGGACCTTCAGGTTGTGGTAAATCAACTACTCTTCGTATGATCGCAGGTCTTGAAGAAATTTCAGACGGTGAATTATATATCGGCGACAGACTTGTAAACAACGTATCACCTCGTGACAGAGATATCGCAATGGTTTTCCAGAACTATGCTCTTTATCCCCATATGACAGTTTACGATAATATGGCTTTCGGTCTTAAGTTAAGAAAGACTCCTAAGGACGAAATCGACAGACAGGTTAAGGAAGCTGCTCAGATTCTTGAAATCGATCACCTTCTTGACAGAAGACCCGCTGCTCTTTCAGGTGGTCAGAGACAGAGAGTTGCCATGGGTCGTGCTATCGTTCGTAGACCTTCCGTATTCCTTTTAGACGAACCTCTTTCAAACCTTGATGCTAAGCTTCGTGTACAGATGAGAACGGAGATCGCTAAGCTTCACCATAAGCTCGATACAACCTTCATTTACGTAACCCACGACCAGACAGAAGCTATGACACTTGGTACAAGAATCGTTGTTCTTAAGGACGGTCTTATTCAGCAGTGGGATACACCTCAGTCACTTTATCATGAACCTCAGAACCTCTTCGTAGCCGGTTTCCTCGGAACACCTCAGATGAACTTCATCGAATCTAAGGTTGTAAACGAAGGCGGCAAGGTTCTCGTTACATTAGGCAGCCAGAGACTTCAGCTTCCCGAAAACAAGACAAAGGCTCTCGTAGACGGCGGCTATGTTGGAAAGCAGATTATCCTCGGTATCAGACCCGAAGACGTACATAACGAAGAATTATTCTTATCAACAACTCAGTCACCTATCTTAGACGCTTATATCGACGTAACAGAGCTCTTAGGTGCTGATACAAACCTTTACCTTATCGTAAACGGTCAGAAGATTACTTGCCGTGTAAACGCTCGTAACAACTACAAGATCGGCGACGACGTTAAGATTGCATTCGACGTAAACAAGATTCATGCATTCGACAAGGATTCCGAACTTACAATCACAAACTGATTAAAGGTTGTAATTTCAGATTAAATTTAAACTTTTACAATTATGCCGCAGGCTCTTTTCGAGGGTCTGCGGTTTTAGTTTGCCGTTTCTTTTTAAATTGTTCAGGCTGAAACTGTAACAATTTTTCTGTTGTAAAAAAGCCGAGGATATTAT
>JAJQBF010000158.1 GCA_021203425.1 Clostridiales bacterium
CTTATACATATTATATACTATCACATTTTGTACGAAAAGTAAAACATTTTTAGGGAGGGAATAAAATGCGGAATTTTAAAATCATCAGAAAAGGCTATGACACATTTGAAGTAGACCAATATATTCAAGACCTTGAAGAGCAAATAGCCGAATTTAAAGAAACGGAAAGATATATAAACAGAGCTTTAATAAACGCCGAAATTGCGGCTTCTGATGTTAAAACAAAGGCAGAAACCGAAAGCGCCGAAATTATAAGTCAGGCAAAAGCTCAGGCTGACAAAATTGTCGGCGATGCCAAAAACGAATCTGACAGACTCCTTTCAAAAACCCAAAACCAGATCGCCCTTATTCATCAGCGTGAAAAAGACAAAATGGAAAATCTTAAGCAGTTTGTTCAGGACAAAATCGATTTTCTGAACAGTTTTAATTCAGACTACTTAAGCCTTGTTAAAAAATATTTCGAAACCCCTAATAATGAAGAATTTGAAAAGCTGAATGAAAGTCTTAAAAACATAACGGCTCTCATTGACAGCTTTCAAAACCCCGAACAGTGATAATATTATTTGCCTAACACAAAAAACCGCCGTAACTGACGGTTTTTTTCATGCATTTTATGAGGTAAATTCAATTATACCGTTTGAAAGCCCGACGGCGCAGCTTTGGCGGAACTCAGGTGTTTCCAAAAGCCGTGCCTCCGTCGGATTTGTTAAAAACGCAAGTTCAACAAGTATCGCCGGCATCTTCGTCAGCCTTAAAACAGCCAGATTTCTGGCGAATATGCCTATATCTCTTAAGTTAATTTGAGCAACAAGGGCATTGTTTACCGTTTCGGCAAAGCTCTGCGCCCTTATTCCCTCTCTGTAATAAAATGTTTCCGTACCCCCTATAGATGGATCGGTGTTTGAGTTGCAGTGTATACTTACGTAATAGTCTGCGCCCCAGTCATTTGCCCGCTTTGCCCTTTCGGCAAGGCTTAATGTTTCGTCCCCCATGTGAGAATATTCTATGTCATAGCCTCTGCCTGCCAAAATTTCACCTAACCGCAGTGAAACGTCTAAATTTACCTCTGCCTCTTCCAAACCGTCTATGCCTATGGCTCCCGGGTTTACTCCTCCGTGACCCGGGTCTATAAATATCTTCATAACAAATTCACTTCCGAAATATCATCTTCATATATTTATATTAAAAACAAAGCAAATATGTTACAAAAACGGTTTCAGTATGTCATATTAAGCCACCTGTAAATAATTTTTTTGAATAAATAATCAAAGGTATGTCTTTCCACTGTTTCTGCGGAAACAAGATTGACACTTTCCTGCTTTTCTCCGTCAACAAATATATCGGCAAAACCCACAATATCCCCCTTATATACGGGCGCCTCGGTTTCGGGACAGTTTACTTCGATTTCTGTCTGCTCCCCTTCTTTTAAGGGCAGACTTAAGCCCCTTTCAAAAACAACCTTCGCCGACTGTTCATCTCCGTTTAAAACCAAAAGCTCCCCTGCCTCGTTTCCTTCCTTAACAACCTCTTTAATCTCAAAATTGTTAAAGCCATAGTCGAGCAGCTTTTTTGTGTCGGTCCACTTGTTTGCCTTTCCGGCTGCTCCCCAGCCGCTTGCCAAAACAACGGAAATAAGAGTCATACCGTCTCTTTCCGCCGCCCATACAAAACAGTGGCCTGCCTTGCCCGTATAGCCTGTTTTCACCCCTATAGCCCTGGTATATTCGCTCAACAGTCTGTCGGTATTCGTAACGGAATAACTTCTTTTGCTTGTTTCAAAGGAATATGACGGTGTTTTTATAATTTCCCTAAAGGTTTCGTTTTGAAGGGCATATTTTGTTATTACCGCCATATCCGACGCTGTAGAGTGGTGATCTTCCAAGTCAAGACCGTTTGGAGTTTTAAAAACAGTGTCTTTTGCCCCTATTCGCCTTGCCTCCTCTGTCATTTTCTCACAAAATTCCTCACTGCTGCCGCAAATATGTTCAGCTATCGCCACTGCCGCATCATTCGACGATTTAAGCATAAGGGCATAAAGCAGATCCTTAAGCTTGACCTCTTCCCCTTCCGACAGAAAAAGCTTTACTCTGGGCGCCGCCGCAGCATTCTTACCCACAACAGCAATATCATTTAAATCTGCGTGTTCAATAGTATAAACTGCCGTCATAATTTTAGTCGTGCTCGCCATAGCCATAGGGTTTTCACTGTTTTTCTCCCATAAAACCCTTCCGCTTTCAGCCTCAATCAAAACAGCTGCTTGGCTCTTAAGCTCCAAATCATCGGCAGCATAAACATTTCCGCAAAACAAAACAACCAAAACGGCAATAAGAATTTTTTTCATATATATATCTTCCTTACGTTTTTTTACCGCTCTATTATTTGCTTTTTTCAGAAATATATTCACACATAAACAGCCCTCTGCGGCAAATTTATGAAATCTTGTCTATAAGCTCTGTCAGCTCTCCGATAAGCTCCGTGCCCTTTGTTTCGGTTTTATAAGTAAGGTAGGTGTCTCCCGACGCCGTAATTTGAATTCTGCCCCTCATTTCTCTTATAAGATTTAAAATCTTTTCGCCGTCGGGGTCCGCTCCCTGTTTAAAAGTAAATATAACATAGTGTTCCCGACCGGTAACAGCCGTAATTTTCAGCTTTCTTGCTTTTTCCTTCATAAGGGCAATGTTCATAAGATTTTCCACAACCTTCGGGTAGTCGCCGAACCTGTCTATAAGCTCGTCGCTGACCTCCTGAAAATCCTTTTGGTTGATAATATATGAAATCTTTTTGTACATTTCAAGTTTCTGAATCTCGTCTGAAATATAAGTGTCGGGAATAAAAGCGTTAACGCTTATATCTATAAGTGTATCTACCGGTTCTTCGGTCTTTTCGCCTTTAAGCTCCCTTATAGCCTTATCCAGAATCTTACAATACATATCATAGCCTATTTTATCCATATGACCATGCTGATTTGCCCCTAAAAGATCCCCTGCTCCCCTTATTTCCAAATCTCTTAAAGCAACCTTAAAGCCCGAACCGAATTCGGTAAACTCTTTAATTGTTTTAAGTCTTTTTTCCGAAACCTCACTGGGGATTTTATCCTTTTTATACATAAGATAACAATAAGCCTGTTTATTCGCTCTTCCAACACGGCCTCTGAGCTGATAAAGCTGGCTCAATCCCATATAATCGGCATTCTCAATTATAATAGTATTAACATTCTGAATATCCATTCCCGTTTCTATAATTGTTGTACAAACAAGAACATCGATATCCTTATTCAAAAAGTCTTCCAAAACGCTCTCAAGCTGTTTTTCTTTCATCTGCCCGTGACTTACTCCTACTTTTGCCTCGGGTATAAGGGCTCTTACCTTTTCTGCCGTTTCTTCTATTGTCTGAACCCTGTTATGAAGATAATAAACCTGTCCCCCTTGGCTCAGTTCTCTTAAAATCGCCGTTCTGACAGTTTCCTCGCTGTATTCCATAACATAAGTCTGAACAGGCAGTCTGTCCTGAGGGGGTTCGTTTAAAATACTCATATCTCTTATGCCGCTTAAGCTCATATGAAGAGTACGTGGAATAGGCGTTGCACTCAGTGTCAAAACATCTACATCTTCCGTAATTCTTTTAAGCTTTTCCTTATGCCCTACTCCGAAACGCTGTTCCTCGTCTACAATTACAAGCCCCAAATCTTTAAATTCTATATCCTTCGACAGCAGTCTGTGTGTTCCCACAACAAAGTCACACTCTCCGCTTTTAAGTCTTTCAACTGTCTTTTTCTGTTCACTCTGAGACTTAAACCTTGAAAGAACCTCTATTGTTATGGGATAATCCTTAAATCGCTCCTTTATATTCTGATAGTGCTGATTTGCAAGAATTGTTGTAGGCACAAGAAAAGCCACCTGTTTACTGTCGCAAATAGCCTTAAAAGCCGCTCTCAAAGCAACCTCTGTTTTTCCGTAGCTTACGTCTCCGCAGATTAGTCTGTCCATAATCTTGCCGTCTTCCATATCCTCCTTTATGTCTTCAACAGCCTCAAGCTGACCGTCGGTTTCTTCAAAAGGAAAGGCCTCTTCAAACTCAGCCTGCCAAACAGTATCGGGAGAATATCTGTAGCCTTTTTTTACCTGTCTTTTTCCGTAAAGCTCTACAATATCAAAAGCAAGAGCCTTAACGGCAGTTCTTGCTTTTGCTTTAGCTTTAGCCCAAGATGCTCCGCCTAAACTGTCAAGTTTAAGCTTTTCGGTGTCTCCGCCGATATACTTCTGAACAAGCTCCATTTGGTTTACGGAAACATAAAGCTTGCCCCCTTCGCCATATTCAATACATAAATAATCCTTTAAAAATCCGTCGGACTCAACGTGTTCAATGCCTCTGAAAATACCTATTCCGTGATTTTCATGAACAACATAATCACCTATTTTCAAATCTGAAAAAGCCGATATTCCGGCTGTGTCCGAAGAGTTTGCCCTTTTTTTCTTCTTTTTAGCCGACACTCTTCCGCTTTCGTTTAAAAGAATAAGCTTTTTTTCTTCAAACACAAAAGATGGCAAAGCTCCTTTTGAAACACAAACCGTTCTTTTTTCGGGATATTTATCTGTTTGAAGACTTATACCGCCTTCAGTCAGCGATTCAACTATATTTCTCATATTCTGGGTTGTTGAAGTCAAAACAATAACCCTATAATCCATATCGAAATATGACTTTATTCTCTTACAAAGTTCTCCGAGATTTCTGCCGTAACTGTCTGCCGCTTTAGATTTAAAATCTATAGTATTTTTTTCGCCGCTGTCATAAAATTCATTTATAACTATTTTCTTATGCCCGTTCCAAAATGATTCTATATCGGCAGGAGAATAAATCAAATCTTTTTCAAGTGAAAGCGCCTTTCCCTTTTCAAGCCTTTCCGCAGCATTCTCGGAAAATTCTTCATAAACATTTTTCTGCCTTGTCTTTATTTTGTTGTACTCATTTAAAAACACAACGCAGTCCTCAAAAAGATAGTCAAAAACCGAAACTGTCTTATCATAAAAATAATTTATATATTTCTCAATTCCGCCGAAACTCTTTTCTTCTCTGATTCTTTCAGCAGCAGCCTTATCCTCTTTTTCAATAAGGTCTGCTCCTTTTAAAAGTTCCTTTTCACTGCATATAAGCTCTCTGAAGGGATATATGTCAACCTCTTTAATTTTATTAACAGATCTCTGAGAAAAATTGTCCGTTGTTCTCATTGTGTCGATTTCATCTCCCCAAAGCTCAATTCTGACAGGGGTCCGGTTGTTCGGCGAAAAAATATCTATAATTCCTCCTCTTACGGAAAACTGACCGCAGCCCTCAACCTGTGAACAGCTTTCATAGCCCATAAGCACAAGTTTTTTCGAAAGCTCTTCAACATTGATTTCGTCACCTTCCGAAAAATGTATGATATTTTTCTTAAAAACCGCCGGCTCCATAAGCCTGTCGAAAAGTCCCTCCGCCGAAATAACGACAAAATCGGCTTTGCCGCTGAAAACAGCCTCAAAAACCTCAAACCTCTGCTTTACAATTTCCGCCGACTTAATGTCAGCCGAATAAAATACAATATCCTTTGCGGGATAAAAATAAACATTTTCACAAATCAAAGAAAGGCAACAGTAAAAGTCTCTCGCCTTAATCTCATTTTCACATATTATGACCGCTTTCTTTCCGAGTTTTTTAACCGTTTCGGAAATAATAATGGGCTTAAGCCCTTCGGCTGCCCCTGTGACAAATACATCGCCTTCAGCCGCCGAAAGCCTTTCAAAGCTCTCCGAACCTTTTAAAATTTCACCCACATCAAACATTTTCCTTAACCCTTACCTTTTTATTATAAAGTCCCATAGCTCCGTTTATATCTCCCTTCAAAATCATTTTAACACTGTCTCCGGCGTCGGTTATGCCTTTAATAATATCTTCCCCTTCTTCACTCATAAAGTGCGAAAGAACCCAGTCCTTTAAATCCATACGAAGGGGTTTTTCCCCCACGCCTACCCTTACTCTCGTAAAGTTCTCACTGCCCAGTCTTTCAATAATATTTCTCAGCCCCTTTTGACCGCCGTCGCTGCCCTGCCTTCTTATCCTTACAGAACCCACAGGAAGATTAATATCGTCACAACAGACAATAAGCTTATCCAAAGGCAGCTTATAAAAATTAACCGCCTGAGCCACACAGTTTCCGCTTAAATTCATATATGTCAGGGGTTTCAAAAGCATAACCTTCTCCCCCTCAATAATTCCCTCACCACTGATTCCGTTAAATCTGCTTTTGTTTATATTTATATTATAATCATAAGCCAGCTTGTCTATAACCTCAAAGCCGGTGTTATGCCTTGTATATTTATATTCTCTCCCTGGATTTCCCAACCCAACTATTATATAC
>JAJQBF010000104.1 GCA_021203425.1 Clostridiales bacterium
GCTACATATAATTCTTTTGTTATTTGCTCTGTCTACTTGACAGGGGTGGGTTCAAACCGCCCAGACTGCTTTTATGCTTTTATTTTTTCATAAGCTCTTCAAGGCTGTCTATATCTTTTAAAATATTTTTTATGCCTTTTTCCCAAAATGTTTTGTCGGTAAAATCAATTCCGGCGAGTTTTCCCACTTCTTTGACAGTTTTTTTTCCTGCGTTTGAAAGTATTATATCATATTGGGGAACAAACTCGGCTCCCTTTTCTTCATACATTGCAAAAAGACTTCTTGCAAACAAATCGCCGAAAGCGTAGGGGTAGTTATAATAATTAAAATCCGCATCATAGTAGTGGGGCTTACAAAGCCACATATAGGGGTGGAGATATTCAGGGTCTAAGCCTTCGAAGTAGGCTTTTTTCTGCGCTTTTTCCATAAGTGAGCAGATTTCTTCGGCTGAAAGACCGCCCTTTTTCCTTTCTTCGAAAAAGCTGTCTTCAAAAAGAAAACGCGAATATATATCGCATATACTTTGGAGTTCTCCCGAAAGACGGCTTTCCTTTACCGTCAGGAGATTTTGCCCCGAAAAAACGGTTTCGGCTCTCTTATATGACAGGTTTTCGCAGAATGTAGACGCAGTTTCCGCCAGTGTCATAGGATAATCTGAATTTACGGGGCTTTCGTTTCTCAAAACCTCATTGTGATAGCCATGCCCCAGTTCATGGGAAAGGGTTATAATGTCTTCAAAATTGCCCGAAAAATTCATAAGAACGCGGCTTTCCTCAATGGATTTTATATATTCACAGTAGGCACCCCCTACCTTTCCCTTCCTCGGAAAAGCGTCTACCCATTCGCCTTTAAAGGCTTTTTTTGCAAAAGCCCCCAGCTTTTCCGAAAAACCGCTGTATGTGTTTACAACATAGCTTTTTGCCTCTTCAAAAGTGAATTTAAGTTCGCTTTCACCTACCGGTGCAAAAAGGTCATAAAAGGGCAGTCTTTTTTTGCCCATATATTCCGCCTTTATTCTGTAAAATTTATTTAAAGCGTAAATATTTTCGTCTATTGCGTCTGTCATAGCCTTTAAAATATCAAGGTCTATTCCCGAGGTCAAAGCAGATTCTTCAAGAGGGGATTTATAGCCCCTGAGATTGCAAAGAGAAATAACTTCGCCTTTTATGGCATTAAGACAGGCTGCCCCTACAGAAGATATTTTTTCATATGCGGCAAGTTCCCCTTCATATGCGTCACGGCGCACTGTTTTGTCGCTGCTGTATGCCATTCCCCTAATTTCCGAAAGGGAAACTTCTTTTCCTCTGAAACTGCACATAAGAGATGAGCTTGCCCCCTCCCACAGCTTTTGCCAGCTTTGTGAACCTGTTGCCTTAAGGCTCGCTGCTGTTTCTTCGGCTTCGGGGCTTAATGTGTGGGCTGCGTCTTCCTTTTCACGTTTTAAAAAACATATATGCTCCTTTATCACCGGGTTGTTTATAAATTTTTCCACATTGATGTTTTTGATATATTCTTTGAAAAGGCTTTCGCTTTTGGCTGCTTTGGCGGAAATTGAAGATACTCTGTCAAAAAGCTTGGCAGCCTGCTTGTTTTCTGTGTCAGCCGAAAGTATAAAATTTAAATATGCCGAAATTTTGTTGTAAAGCAAAAGTTCATTCACCTTGCTTATATAGCCTTCAATAACTCTTTCCGGGTCGGCTATATCGTTAAAATTTACTTCTGCAAATGTGTTAAGTGCGTCCAGCTTTTCCGAATATTCCGAAATATCCGCCGAAAGCTCTTCACAGTCGAGGGATTTGTAAATATTGTCAAGTTTCCATCTTATATCCATAACAAAGTCCTTTCTTAAATAGCAGCAGTTTAAAGGGGAGGCTTATTTAATGTTCTGCGCTTTTGCCCAGCTGCTTATTTTTTTGTATGTCGGCATATCCAAGCTGTATTTTTCCCCGAGGGTTACAACATAATGAATCTGACCGTCTATTTCCGATGAACTGCCCTTGAGAATATCCCTGTGCATAGATGTGGTTGAATCATCTGGCATAGTTGAATTTATTTTTATATTCCTTTCTACAAGGTTTTCCTCAAGGGTTATGCCCATAGCTTTCCCCAGATCTTCTATTTCATTTGTAAGCCGAACGTAAGTGTCTCTTACGGGGCTGCCTTTTTTTCTTACATCTCACCACTCTTCCGTTGTGATAAACAAGAGCGGCGCCCAAAGGTGAAATAAGACTGAATTTAAGAAGAGTTTCCCGCTCGATTACAGGCTCGAAATATGCCTCTATACCTGCCGCATTAAGCTCCTTTTCTATTTGAAGAGTTTTATCATAATTCGGCTTGTCTTCGCCCTGTCTGTAGCCGAAGTGAATTCTGAAAATAAGGTCTTCCGAGGGAAGACTTATAACTCCCGGTTCTTTAATAAAGCTGTAAATGTATATACAGCCGTCAAGGACGGTTATCCCCGGTAAGTCTTTTTGAATAACTCCCCCTGTTCCGAAAACATTCAGAATGGGAATAACAACGGTTTTACTGCCGCAGACACGTTTTAACAAAGGCATTATGCTTTCAAGTGAGTAATATTTTACGCAGACAAATACAGCATCGGGTTTATCGTTATAATCTTCAGCTGTTGAGACATTAACCGGTACGGTAAAGCTGCCGCTGAATCTTTCTATTGTTATGCCCTTGTTTTTTATGGCATCAAGCTGTTTTCCCCGTGCAATAAATGTAACATCACTGCCGTTTTCGGCAAGATAAGCCCCTATACAGCCTCCTGTTCCTCCGGCGCCTATAATTAAATATTTCATAAACCGACCTCCTGTTGTGTATAAAAAGTTACAGTTCAGCCAAAACAACTCACAAAGAGCCTGCTTTAGCAAAAGTTTCTGTCTAAAAAACACGGCTGAACTGTTACTATAAAAAACCTTTCCCCCATAAAAATTATAAGAGAAAGGTATTAGTTGAAGTACTTTGCTTTTTTAATAGAGACTTCTCTTGGGGGAGATTATATCAAGCCTGCCTGTTCTTGAAAAAGGATTTTGAGAATCCGTTGATGCGGCTGTTTCCTGTTGGTTTACTTCTTCCTCAAACTTTTTAAATGGGTTTGAATAGTCCTTTCTTATGCCCGATGACTGAGGACGATATCTCACATTGTTTACGGGAGCCGAAGGCTGAACAGGTGAGGGGGCTGCTGGTCTTTCTCTTTCGTCTACAAGCCCTGTAGCAACAACCGTAACCTTTACTTCGTCGGATTTTTCATCGGAAAGCTTAGACGTACCGAAAATAACTTCAGCCTCGCTGTCTAAAAGCTCGCTTATTGAATCAACGGCATTAGCAACCTCAACCATAGGTATATCGCCTGAATAGCTTATATTTATAAGAACACTCTTTGCACCGTTTATTGAAGTTTCAAGAAGAGGACTTTCAATGGCGAATTTAGCTGCGTCCATAACATTGTCGGCAGTTCCCACGCCCATATGAGCAAAGCCTCTGTTTTCCGTCATAATTGTTCTAACATCGGCAAAGTCAAGGTTGATTTCGCCCGGTCTTGCAATGAGGTCGGAAATACCTACAACACCTTGAACAAGAACGCTGTCTGCCAGTTTAAAGGCATCTTTAACGCTTGTGTTTTTGTCGGCTGTTTCAATAAGCTTTTGATTGGGAATAACAATAAGGGTATCAACATTGTTTTTAAGCTTTTCAATTCCGTCAACGGCAAATTTCATACGCTTTCTGCCTTCGAAGAGGAAGGGCTTTGTAACAACGGCTACTGTTAAAATACCCATTTCTTTGGCTATAGACGCAACTATTGGGGCTGCACCGGTGCCTGTGCCTCCGCCCATACCGGCAGTAATAAAAGCCATATCTACGTCAGCCATAGCAGCATAAATTTCGTCCTTTGTTTCCTTTGCTGCCTCTGCGCCAACCTCGGGGCGACCGCCTGCGCCTAAACCTCTTGTACTTTTAAGCCCTATGGCAATTTTAGCCGGAGTCTTGTTTTCCTCCAAAGCCTGCATATCTGTGTTTACTGCAACATATTCTATTCTGTCTGCCCCTGTTTCAATCATTCTGCTGACAGCGTTTCCGCCGGCGCCGCCTATGCCGAAAACAACTATTCTTGCTTTTTTATTTTGATCCATTTCATTTATAACATCTATCAATGGTTTTCCCTCCAGTATAAGTTTTTCTCTTAAGCATATATATCAAATTCATTATACACCATTTAGAATTATATTTCCATAGTAAATTTAAAATATTTTCAATAAATATTAAAGTTTTTTACAAAAATCACCTTAAACCTACGTCAGAAGTTTAAAGCTGGGATTATTGTTAATATCCGATATATCCAAAGTTCCGGCTTCTTCGGGGTCAAGCTGTTTTAAAACTTCGTTAAGAGTTGCTATTTTTGTATAGGCATCGTCTATGTTTCCGAAATTGACATCGATTTTGTTTACAAAGAGATGAATGTCTTCCGGGTCGGAAACGTCAAGCTTTACGGTTATGTCGGAAAGGTCGTAAGCGTCTATAAGCTTTGAAATCTGTACGACATACGAAAGAGAATATCCGTTTGTAACTGTTAAAACCTCCCCAAGGGTAAAGCCTTCAAACTTAAGCCCTAAGACGACGGGGTGCTGAATGGTCATATCATCTTTTACATCTATAACCCTGCCGTCAATATCGATATACAAATAGCTGCCCATATAGGGAACATAACCTCTTACACGTCTCTCTTCTATATTGATAACAATAGTAGAAGGCAGCTTTTTTGTTGCCCTGACGGATTTTATGTAGTTGTTGGCTTTTAATTTGCTTTTAACCGAGCCTGAGTTAAACATAAAAATGTTTTCCCCCACACCGTTTATTTCGCCTATTTCAAAAATTTCATCATTTGAAAGCTGAGAGTTTCCCACAACCTGTATTTCCTGAATTTCAAAAACAGGGCTGACAAGGGCGGCTGCCGCCAAAACAAGAAAGGCCGATATTAAAATTATAAAAACAAATTTTTTCTTTATATTCATTCTTCATTCCTTCATTTGCTTTTTTGCTGCTTTTAAGAAAGCAATATTCCGGTAAAACAGCGATACCAAATCTATTTTAAATCAAAATCGGCTCATTGTCTATAGTTTTTATGAATTTTTTATAAATTATGACATAATTATTAATGAAAAAGAAAACAGCCGCTGTGGAAATCAATTTCCGGCGGCTGTTAAAACTGTATTATTATCCGAGTAAAGCAGCGGCTTTTTCAAGCTCATCTCTTATTTTTATATGCTGAGGGCATACTCCCTCACATTTTCCGCATTTTATACATTCCGATGCCTTTGTTTTTTGATGCCCTGCTACAAGCCAGTCTTCCTGATGTTTGGCAGCTCCCATATCTTTATATAGAGTATATATATTTGCGGCGGTAAATGTGCCGGAGATACCTATATTTTTAGGGCAGACTTTAGCGCAGTAATTGCAGGTCGTACAGGGTATTAAGGGAATTGCGTTTAATGCAGCCTGAGCCTTGTTTAAAGTTTCCCTTTCACCGTCGGAAAGCTTTTTGAAATCCTTCATATATGAAAGATTGTCTTCCATCTGCTCTGTATTGCTCATTCCCGAAAGAACGGTAATCACTCCGTCTAAATCGGCGGCAAAGCGAATTGCCCATGATGCACAAGACGCCTTTTCGTCGGCAGCCTTAAATATTTTTTCGACACTTTCCGGAGGATTTGCAAGCATTCCTCCCTTAACAGGCTCCATAATAATTACGGGCTTGTTGTGTTTTCTTGCTGTTTCATAACAGCCCCTTGACTGTATAGCCGGGTTATCCCAGTCGGCATAGTTAATCTGCAGCTGTACGAATTCAGCCTCCGGGTGCGCAGTTAAAATTTCATCAAGCTCTTCTGGGGTTGAGTGAAATGAAAAGCCTATGTGTTTAATAAGTCCCTCCCTTTTCTTCTCCTTTACAAATTCCCATAAATCGAAATCGTCGAAAACCTTTGTTCTTTGTTCTCCTAAATTATGGAGAAGATAAAAGTCAAAATGTCCGGCTTCTGTTTGTTTAAGGGAGGTTTCAAACTGATTTACAGCGTCTTCCCTGGTTTTGCAGTTAATCCACGCTGCGTTTTTCGTAGCAAGCTGAAATTTATCTCTGGGATATCTTTCAACAAGGGCTTGTCTTATTGCATCTTCACTTCCGGCATATGCCCATGCAGTGTCAAAATATGTAAAACCTAAGCTGAGAAATTTATCAACCATAACCTTAACCTGCTCAATATCTATGGCGCCGTCTTTTTGAGGCAGACGCATCAGCCCGAAACCGAGCTTTTTAATTTCTTCTCCTAAATATGCCATAATTATAAATCCACCTTTCATTTTTAAGGATAATATTATATAT
>JAJQBF010000096.1:0-3385 GCA_021203425.1 Clostridiales bacterium
GCTATATATAATTCTTTTGTTATTTGCTCTGTCTACTTGACAGGGGTGGGTTCAGTCTCTGTCTGTAGGCTTTTTGATTTTATTTTTATACAAAAAACGGGCAAAGCACATAAATCTACCTCCTTAAATCAGTACATTAATACTTTGCCCTTTGTGTAATATAACTATACCGGGTAAAACTTACTATAAAAGCGTTGTCGATAGACAGACGGGCAAACAAGGTTTGCACAGCCGGCTTACACAACATTATATATAATTTTATATAATTATATACACTCAGCAATTTTTGATATAATCTATTTCGCTTTCTGTCATTTCCCTGAATTTGCCTTTTTTCAGCCTTCCGAGTTCAATTTCACCTATGGAAATTCTCTTAAGGCTTACAGCTTTATTGTCGATTTCCTCCAACATTCGTCTGACCTGCCTGTTTCTTCCTTCGTGGATTGTTATTTTTAAAGACGGCGGCTCTTCACTTATAACCTCAAGCTTAGCCGGAGCTGTCTTTCTGCCGTCCAAAAAAATTCCGTTTTCAAAAAAGAAAACTTCTGCCGGCTCGGGAATTCTCTGCACTAAGGCAACATAAACCTTGTTTATATTGTGCTTGGGGTGAGTCAGTCTGTTTGCGGTTTCGCCGTCATTTGTCAAAATCAAAAGCCCCGAAGTGTTATAATCAAGCCGGCCTACCGGATAAACTCTTTCGTCTATTCCTTTTATATAGTCCATAACGGTTTTGCGCCCTCTGTCATCAGACACCGAAGTTACACAGCCCTTGGGCTTGTTTATAACAAGATATACCTTTTTTTCTTCGGGAAGAATAACCTTGCCCATATATCTTACAACGTCGTCTTCTCCTACCTTAAACCCCATTTCAGTTATAATTTCTCCGTTTACCGATACCTTACCCTGTGCAATATATTCCTCCGCCTTGCGTCTTGAACACACACCACAGGCGGCAATGTATTTTTGAAGTCTTTCCATTTTAAAATACGTCCCTCATTTCTATACCCGAAATATGTTACGGTTCAGCCAAACGTCTGCGGAAATCGGAAACCCGTCCGCTGCGCAGACGACACCGTTAGCCTTATTATTTATGTGTTTTTATTATATCACAAAACATCTTACACTGTAAAGACTGTATATTTCAAAAAAAGACCCCTCGGTTTTCCGGGGAGTCTGCTTCTTCTGCTAATCTGACATTCGGTTTAAGCGTTCGTTAATGAAATGAATCAGCAGTTCTGTCGTCTTTTCCGTACCCAGCCTGCTTGTGTTTACAGAAATATCATAATTTCTGGAATCGCCCCACTTACTGTCACAATAATAGTTATGATAATGCTTACGTTTTATGTTTCTGCGTCTTATAAGCGTTACTGCCTCGCTTTTTGATATACCGTGACGTTTGGAAACCCTAAGGACTTTATCCTCCTGATCTGCGTTTATAAATATAGATATAAGCGCCTTGTTTCCTTTAAGTACAGTTTCGGAACATCTGCCTACAATAACAAAAGACTCGCCCTTTTCCGCCTTTTCTCTTATAAAGTCAAACTGCATCTGGGCAATGTTTTCCTCGTTGGAGTTGCTGAAACCTTTAATTTTACGTGAAAACAGCTTTCTTTTAGGCAGCTCGTCATACTTTTCAAGCCGCTTATAATCTAACCTTTTGTGTTCGTTATGCTCAGCAATTTCCCTTAATAAATTGTTGTCATACAAAGGCAGAGCGAAAGCCTCCGCCAGTTTATCGGCAATTTCGTGACCGCCGCTGCCGAATTCACGCCCCAATGAAATAATAAGCTGTTGTTTAACCTCCATAAACATTCCTCCTTATATATTTAAATTTCATATATACATACAGCAGTTCAGCCCACAAACAACTCGCAAAGCTGCTGCTTAAAAATACCTTACAAAAATAGTAATCATGGAAATTAAAATAACAATTGCCGTTATGGGAGCAAGCTTTTTACAATATTCTCTCCAGCCTATGGGGTAACCTGCCTTAGCCGCAACAGATGTACCTACTACATTCGCCGATGCTCCGATAGGTGTTGCGCTGCCGCCGATATCAGTACCCATAGACAAAGTCCATGCAAGAACGGGAAGACCCATTCCGCTTGTTTCCGCCAAACTCTTTATAATGGGAATCATTGTTGCCGCAAAGGGAATATTATCCACAAATGCACTGGCAATTGCCGATACCCAAATTATAATAACCACAATAAGCATATTGTTTCCGCCGCTGACCTTCTCTATAAAATCAGCAATAACTTCCAAAATTCCAATTTGTTCAAGACCGCCTACTACCATAAACAGACCTATGAAAAACAAAAGTGTTTTAAAGTCAACCTTGGCAAATATTTCTTTTATATGCCCTACTGAGGTAACAAGTGTCACAGCCGCAATAATAACCCCTATTAAAGCAACGGTAAGACCTGTTTGTGCGTGGGTTGCTAATAATATTATAGCACAAATAAATATAATTGTGCTGCATAAAAATCTTTTTTTGCTTGTAATTGCCTTTTTCGGGTCGGGAAAATCTTTTATATCGACTTTTTCGCCATTATTCGGCTGCAGCTCCTTACGGAAACAAATGTAAAAATATACAATCGCAAAAATAAGGGATATGCCTGCCATAAGACCCGTATTTGTTATAAATTCGGAAAAAGTATAGCCCAAAGACGTACCTATAATTATATTCGGCGGATCGCCGCACATTGTAGCGGAACCGCCTAAGTTTGCGCAGAATATACCCGACAAAATCATAGGCACGGGGTTAAACTCAAGCATTCTCGAAAGTTCAACCGTAGCCGCCGCAAGAAACAATATTACGGTTATGCTGTCTATAAACACCGCCAGCATAGCCGACAAAATCATAAATACAATAAATATAGGTACAACCTGATAGTGAACAGCCTTTGAGAGTCTTATACAAAGCCATTTGAAAAAGCCCGACTGTCCCATACCTTCTACCATAACCATCATACCGAAAATGAAAATTATGGTTGCCCAGTTGATTCCTCCCGATGATTCGGCGGATTCTCCGGCTTCATACCAAAAACCAACCGTAAAAATATTTTTTATGTTCAGTGTATTAAGCATCGCCTCGGGACTTCTCATACATATTCCCAAAACAATTATAAACATCAGTACTCCACAGCCTAAGGCTGATATATGCCGTTCAAATTTCTCTGTTATAACCAAGCCGAACATAACAAAAAATATTATCAATGACAAAACTTGTGCTGCCATTTTTATTTCCTCCTGTTAATAAACTTTCGGTGTAAAACAAAAATACCGCTCTCTCATGCAGCAGGATGAGCGTAAATTCACCGTAAAAATAAGGCTTAAAAAACCATATAGGTTTTTATTAATCACCATTTCTATAATTTATAAT
>JAJQBF010000096.1:3395-6379 GCA_021203425.1 Clostridiales bacterium
TTATAATACCATAAAAAAACCTTTTTGTCAAATATTACTTTATTAATGGTGAATACTTTTAATCCCTTAGTTTACCTGTCTTTTCAGCGGTTTTAGCGCACTTTTCAGCTGTCTTTTGAGCCTCTTTTTGCTTTTTAACAACTGACCTTTGCTGCTCTTTATAGGTCTTTTCTGCATCATTCCGGAATGTCCTGCCGTTATTCTGCAGGGCTTTCTTATTTTTAAAATCGTTGTCCTCATTATCCGCTGCGGTATCATAGGTTTCATTGCCTGCATAGTCAACATAAGCCATACTGTGTTTGGTATGCCCTTCAAGAATTACGCTATAGCCGCTTTCTGAATTAACACACTCATAATTTCCGCCGAACACAGCCGCCGCCGAACCTGTTAATGCAAATAAAACTAACACAGCCGCTGTAATTTTAAATATAAGCTGCATAAAATCACCACCTCCTGTCTGTGTCAAAAAAAGCGATGCGTAAATCATCAATGATTAACGCATCGCCGCATAGACACACACATAAGAAAAATATTATTTCTTACGTCTGCTATTATATTCCTTCTTTTAAATTATGTCAATACTTTTATAACCTCTGACATAATTTCTTATTTCGCTTAAAACATCAGCTCAGTCGTCTAAGCCTATTGTCTTCATCAATCTGTAATGAACAAACGCATCATCGCCGCTTTCAACCGCCTGTTTGATTCTCTTAAAATTATTGCCTTTGACTATGAAAAGCCTGTAATGCCAATATTTTACCCATGCAAAGGGCAGCATACATTTCGGCAAATTTCCCATCCATTTATATCTCATTTTTAAATGTTCATAGCTTGGGAATAAAAATCCGCCGACTGTTTTAATTTTGGAAGTCAATGTGTTATCATTGTTTCCCATTCTGATTGCATCTACATTCTTTTCATAATATCCGAAGGTTCCGCCTGCAATAACATATTTGGCAATTATATCAAGCGCCTCACTGTCAAGCTCTTTTCCGAACAAAGCAATATCCGTTCCAAACCACTTATTACAAAATTGAAAAACAGAATCGGTAAATTCCAAAAGCCTTAATTTTTTAAGTTCCGCCCTAATATATTTCCAATCTAACTCTCTGTTAAAATGTTTTACAAACATCGCAATATCAATATACATTCTTAAACCGCAGCCGCCGATCTTAAAGTGCTTTGCCATATGCGCCATAAGATATATGAAATGAAACTCATTATTCAATTCATAAGTATAATTTTCCTTTTGTTCAGTATGTTTAAAAACATCTCCTAAATAGTTAATATAGTCTGTTTCTTCAAATAAATTGCTGCTGATAATTTTTGTATGTATTTCAAACAGCACTCCGTTTTTCATATAATTAAATACATCGGCATGTGACTCTGCTTCTTCATATAATGCTCCTGTCTCAAGCAGCAGCTTATGAACTTTTTGTCTGTCTGATTCATCTATTATTAAATCAATGTCACCCATAGTTCTTAATTCTTTATCGGGATAGTAATCTCTTAACACTGTCCCCTTAAAAACAATGTGCTTAATCTTATGCAAATTAAATAAATCGATTAAATTATTCAACACTATTTCCTGATTAACGGAAATACCGACAGTACGCATAAATGCCCCTGTAATTTTGTTCATTACTTCACTGTCGGCACACAGATTATTGTTATTAATAACAGCATAAACCATTCCCGAAAGGCTGTGTATCTGAGACAATTTATAAATCTCATTCCAGTCGGGGTTATTTACTTCTGCCTTTTTTTCGGCAACATATGCTGCTGTTATGTTTAAAAAATTCCCCTGCTGAAGATTCACATTATCACCTTATTCTTCATTTCTATTCTTAAATAAAGCCTTTTTACAAACAGTGTCAGTAATACATTTTCACAAAAACCGGTTATCATCACCGAAAACAGTCCCTTTTCGGCAGTCACCAGTTCTCCTGAATAAACTCGTCAATCATATTTACGGTAGACATATGGTCTTTATTCACCCATTTTTTTAAGCCGTCTGTTCCGTTATATATTTTTGTGAAACACTCGCCCAAATTTTCAAGCTCCAAATCAGCCATAAGAACATAACCGTTATCTCTCAGAGCTTCATTGTTTTGAATTTGATGATCGTTTATATGTTCACCGTATTTTTCAAGCCTGCTGACGGCAATTACCTTCTTACCGGCGTTTAAAGCTTTCATAATTGAGCCGGACGCTCCATGACTTAACACAATATCCGCCTCGTTTATTTTCTCCGAAAATTCATCCTGGGAAATAAAATCCTTATACTCATAGTGTTTAGGCTTATATGACGACATTCCCGTTTGAGCAAACATAGAGTCGGTTAATGTTCCGTCTTCATATAAATCGTCAAGTTTTTTAAACAGGCGGTCAAAGGGATAGTTTCTTGACCCTACAGTAACGAAAATCAATAGAGGCACCCCCCGTAAACGGCTTTCTTATAAAACTTTTTTTGTGACTCCCACTGAACAATAAAAAGATCTGAGTGTTTTTCCATCATTTTGCCGGCAACAGTCGGCATATTGGTTCTGCCGAATGTTTCAACAAAGACAAACTTTTTTCCGAAAACCACAGCCATCAAATAAAACGGATATGCAATCATAGTACCTGTTGTTATTACAAAATCCGGTCGTTCCTTAATCCATATAAAAATTGCGTAAAGACCGTTCCACAACATTTTTAAGGGCATAAGCTTATCTTTTAAATCTGTTTGAAACATAAAATAGTTTCCTAATGTTTCATTAAATTTTGTTTTCTCTGTTACGTAAAATCCGTCATATTTGTCTGTAAGTATTTTAAGCTTTTTAAGCTGTTCCCAGTGTCCGCCGGAGGAAGCTACAAGACAAAGCCTCGGTTTTCTGTTATGACTTTCTTTTTTCATTATAAAACATTCCTTTTTTTAATATGTTTACGGGGGGGGGGGGGGGGGGGGGGGGGGGGGGGGGGGGGGGGGGGGGGGGGGGGGG
>JAJQBF010000120.1 GCA_021203425.1 Clostridiales bacterium
AGTTTTGAAATGTTTTTGTTATTTCAAGTGTCTACTCTAAGGGGATTATATCAAGCTTGCGGCGGCTTTATATATTTATATTTCCGCTGTTACAGGCGAAAAAAAGGTTGTTATAGGAAATGTTTTGGGAAACAGACGAAAGACGGAAATGGAAATGGCAGGTATGTTTGCCAATACACTTCCCCTTGTTTCGGAGTTTGACGATATAACCTTTTCCGAGGCGGCACGCAGCATAAGCGGAGAAATGTTTCGGCTTATGAAATATTCTGCTTATTCTTATGAGAATTTGAAAAATTTAAACGGTATAAAAGGCAGCATAGCCGAAGTTTCTCTCTCATATAAAACATGGGAGTTTCTTCCGAAAATAAAATCGGGCGAGGTTATAGAGTTTTTTAACGGCTGTGTCGATGTACCCATAAGAATATTTGCCGAAGAATTCGAAGACAGACTCGATTTCAACATACACTATCAAACAGGCTCTTTCGACAGGGCATACATAGAAAATATGGGCGAGTGCCTTAAGAGTATTTTGGCACAGGGCTTTGAAAATAAAAAAATATCCGAAATCGAGATTTTATCAGCAGAAGACATAAAGGCTTATAATAAGCTTAATTCCACAAAAACCGAACATAAATACGGCGATGTTACAGAATGTTTTAAGGAAAACCTTAAAAAAGACGAAGAGGCCGTTGTTTGGGAAAAAGGCAGTATCACAGGGTCGGAGCTTGATATTTTAAGCGACGCAGCCGCCTGTTATATAGAGGAAAAAGGAGCAAAGGTTGTAGGGGTTAAAACCGAGAGATGTCCCGAGATGACAGCGGCGGTTTTAGGCGCCCTTAAAGCCGGAGCGGCATTTATGATGGTTTCCGATGTAATAGCGGACATGGAAAAGCATTGTGATATTGTTATAGGCAGGGAGGATTTTGAAAAATTCCCCAAAAGAAAATTTCCCGAAAGGGAATATGACCCGGAGTCTACAGCCTACAGAGTTTGGACTTCCGGTTCAACAGGCAGACCCAAGTGTATAGAAATCAGCAGAAAATCTCTTATGTCAAGGCTCGAATGGGCAGACAGGGTTTTCGGTTTAAGAGGGTCAGTCTTACAGGAAACGGTTAATACATTCGACGTAGCCGTATGGGAAATGCTTTGTGTTGTTTTCGGAACAAGAAGTTGTCTGTTGGCCAACGGATATGAGAAGATGCCCGACAAAACAGCCGAAGCAATGATTAAATATAAAATAGACACAGTTCATTTTGTGCCGTCTGTTCTCAATATGTTTATAAAATATGTTGACCTGAACGGCATCAGGTTTCCCCACCTTAAGGCTGTTTATTCAAGCGGCGAAAAGCTGGAGACAAAAACCGTAAATGAATTTTACAGAATTATCGGAGCTGAACTTTATAACCTTTACGGGCCGGCAGAATGCACCGTGGACGTTACAGGCTGCAAATGCAGAGAAAACAGCGAAGATATTCCCATAGGGGCTCCGGCGGATAACACACAAATATATATTTTAAACAATGACCTCAAGGTTATGCCCCGTGGGGTCTGGGGTGAAATATGTATAGTCGGAGAGCTTGTGGGCAAAGGCTATTTGGGAGAAGAACAAGGAGGTTATTTCACCTATAAAGGCGAAAAAGCCTACAAAACAGGCGACATAGGAAGGCTTGACTTTGACGGAGCCCTTTACATAAGGGGCAGACGTGACAGACAGGTTAAAATCAGAGGAATGAGAATTAATCTCTCGGAGATTAAAAACATTATTCTCGGTTTTGAGGGCATAAAAGAGGCGGAGGTAATAAAAAACGGCAGCAGGGTTGAATGTTACTACTGCGGAAACTGTGACACAGAGAAAGTTAAAAAAGAAATTTTAAGCAGACTCCATGCCTATGCCGTACCTTCTGTATTTATAAAAATCGACAAGATACCTCTTACGGAAAACGGAAAGGCCGATACGGCGGCGCTTATAAAATACGGCAGCAGCCGCAAAACGGCAAAAGAAAATCTTACAAAAACGGAGAGAGAAATCTTAGCGAAGGTTCTGAAATATACCGATGCCGGAGTTGACGACAATCTGTTTGAAAAGGGGCTTGATTCTTTAAGCATACTTGAAATAGTATGTGAGCTTCAAAGAAAGGGAACAGTTATAAACTTCAGCGATTTTTATGAAGGGCTGTCTGTCAGGAGCATAGCCAAAATGATAAACAAGCGGAGGTACTATTGCTTTATAAAGCAGGAAGACGCCGAAAGGGTTATGGTTTGTTTCCCCTAAGGCGGAGGAGAACCTCAGAGCTTTAATAAAACAGCCGAAAATTTTAAGGGCGATGTTTTGGGAATATATATTTCCGAATTTTCCGAAAGTATGGGAATTGAGAAAATTGCCGAAAAGCTTGCGGAGGAGCTGCCCCTTGAAAAATATAAAGAGGTTTATGTCTACGGTCAGTGCGTAGGCTGTATGCCGGCTTTGGAGTTTGCCGAAAGAATAGGGGAAAGACTTAAATGTTTAACTCTTGTTTCGCCCTCTGTGAAAACAGACTTGAAAATAAGAATATCCCCCTGGAGATTTCTGCCCGATAGCTTTATAAGCGGAATGCTTGTTAAGTCGGGAGGAAGGAAAATAAACTGTTCGGAAAACGCTTTGGCAAGGTTCAGATGCGACACTGAAAGATATTTCAGATATAAGCCCCGCCGTTATAACTTAGGGAGCAAATGCAGAATTAATGTTATCTATGGCGACAATGACATTTTTGTCAAAGACGGCAGGAAAACAGCCGAAAGAACATACCGCCTTACGGGTATAAAGCCCAAGGTTTACAAAATCAAAGGCGGAAAACACTTTTTAAACGAAACGCACAGCAAGGTGGTTTCGGATATTATAAACAAATCATAAGCCGGTCGGAAGGGGAATATTATTACTTCCGAAGGTTTATATAAGGAAATGCGGTACTTACCAAACCGCATTTCCGCAAAACATTCTACTTAGATGCAGAAAATAAACTTATGAAGGGAGGAACGAATATGCATCTTAAAAAAATACAGAGATTAACAGCGGTGGCATTATCGTTAATAATGCTTTCATCACAGGCAGTCCCTGCGTTTGCGGCGGACACCGAACAGGCGGATTACACAAGCGAGGCCTTTATTGAGGCTCTGCGTGTAAGCGACGAATACGCCGAGGCTCACAGCGAGGGAGTTTTTGACTTCGTAGCCGGCAGTATGAACGTAACGGAAGGCGACAGGTCAATTGAAATTGCCGTTGTCAGAAAAGGCGGAACAGAAGGCGAGGCATCTGTTGATTTTAAGATTATCGATGTTTCGGCTAAATACGGCGAAGACTATGTTGTAAAAGTAGGGGACGGATATTTCAAGGAAACCCTTGAAGCAAACCCCGAGGCAAGACCTCTTGTAGAGGCTTATGCCGAGGTTGACGAAATTACGGAAAACGAGGGTATTAACGAAGAAGACATAGTTGCCGTAATTGACACGGCGTCTTCAGACTCGGCGCTGACGGTAGACTCAGTTTTGGCGGCTGAAGGCATAGACTTATCGGCTGATAATGAGCCGGAAGAAGAACCGGAAGAAATAATTTCGGAAGATGCCGAGGAAGACGAAGGCTTATCCGAAACGGAGAAAGCCGAAGAAGAGCTTTCCGAAGAATCGGCGGAAGAAGATGCCGATGAAATTTCGGAAGATGAAGACTCGGAAGAGGTTATTTCGGAAGACACCGAGGAAACCGAAGACACCGAAGGAACTTCCGAAGAAACGGAACAGGAAGACGAAGAGGCTGCCGAGGCAGACGAAGACTCTGAAGAATCGGAAGAAACCGACTCAGAAGATTCAGCCGCTGTACAAGGCAAGAGCAGTGGTCTTAAAGCGGCAAGAAATGCCTACTTGGGCAGCACCTCCGACAGAGAAAACTGGACGGAAACAGTTGACAACAGCAACAGCGAAGCCATAGATATGGCTACAGGCGAAATTATGGACTGGGCGCAGGAAATTCCCGGCGTTACCACAACTCTTACATTTGAAGACGGAGAGTATGTAAAGGTTATCACAGTTGAAATTATTGACGATAATTTATCCGAAACAGATGAACAGGTTCTGTTCTTCCTTTCAAACCCCACAGCCGGAGAGCTGGGCGATGTTTATAAGGCTTATCTCAACATTTCAGACAATGATGCAAACGAAAGACTGGGCTTTGAAATGAGCTCACCCAACGTTACGGCATCAAGAGACGAAGGAGTTGTTGAGGTTACCGTAAAGAGAACAGCCGGAACAGCTAAGTTCGGCGCTGTAAACCTTACAACAGGTGAAGTTACGGCTAAACCCGGAGTGGACTATGAGGCTGTAACAAAAGAAGTTGTGTTCCCTCAGGGCGTAACGGAGAGAACAGTTGAAATTCCCATTCTTAAGGAAAAGGCAACTCAGGACGGCTTACAGTTTATGGTTTACCTTGACACATCGGAGGGAACAGTAAACGCCTCTAAGTCAAGTACGGTTGTTACACTTAACAACCCCGACGAAACAGCTGTAACAGCGGAAACGGAAGAAATTTCCGATGTTTCCCTCGGTTCCGATTCGGAAGAAGATGAAGAAGAGGACGAAGACGCAGAAACGGAAACAGAAGACGGTATTTTGGGACTTCTTCACGATGAAAACGGATATTATTATGAGGTAGACTTGGGTTCGTCTTCATGGAGCGGAAGCAAATGGAAAGGCACAATATCCGTAAGCAACCAATCGAAGACGGAAGCCAAACATACGATTGATAAGCTCGATCTTTCACAGGCAACCAAGATAGAGATCGTGTGGGCAAACACCACCAAAGGTACATATTGGGAAACGAAGAAATATAAGAAGGTAACAAACTCCGGTTATTATAAGGACGGTTCTAACTGGATTACATTTGGCGGTTCAAGTGAAACTAAATATAGAACCACCAGTACTATAACATTCGGCAGCAGCTCAAACTACAGTAAGGATGAATATACCGTTCCTACGAGTGCAAGAAAAACCAACGGTTCAATTACTATCCATACAAAGACAAGCGGCTCGAATAAATATTCCAACTTAGTTGTTTCTTCACTTAAGGTTTATGTTTACACACCCTATTATACATTAAATATAAGCTCAGGAACAGCATCGGAAGGCGAAAACAACGATTTAAACAATTCTTATATCGATGTTAAAACATGGACTGTTGAAAGCGGAGGCACACAATATTCCTACGACAGCACAAACAATGCATGGTATACACAGCAGGGCACAACAAACATCTTAGCAGGAACAGTTACTATGTCGTCTAATGTTAAAACATCAGGCAGCACAAAATATACAACTTACGGTTCGGGTGTCACATTTACGGCAAGTATAGCAAAAGCATATGTAGACAGGGTTTATCTTGCCGGTATATATATGACAGCAGGCAGTAATAGTGAATTTATTGAGGCCGCAGACAATTCGGTTACAGTAAACTTCGACAGCACCTTTGCCGACAAAAAAATAGGCAACAGATATACGGATGCAACCGTTACAATCGTACCCTGTTATTATGCAAAATCCGCATTTATTTACTTCCCTCAGACAACAGGTGGGCAGATAGTAAATCATGGTACGAAGAATACAACCGATATTATGAAGGTATCGATGGTTGATACGGTTAATTTAAGAGCAGCGGCTGACGAAGGTCAGTATGTAGCAGGTTTCAGTGTTAAGACGTCAAAAGGTCAGGATACACAGTTCTATTCAAGCAACAAAAACGCTCATAATGCAACTGTGGCAAGTTTCAGAGAAAAATATATTACAAAACCCGCCAATAACAGAATTAATACTAAAGTGGCGGAAGACAGCTCATGCTATACATGGTCTGAAAGCAACAGTGCAGTTATAACAATAGAACCTACCTCTCTTGTAACAAAGGTAACTCCTTATTATGATGTTCCTTATCTCAACTTAAGGGCAAACCCGAGAAATGCTTATAAGGACGAGGGCGTGGTTTATTATATAGATACAGAAGATGAATCAAATACACAGGTGGCTGCAGTTGATGAAAACGGAAATGTAACTTCAATATTAATAGATCCCATGAATATGGGCGCAACATATACCTTCAATTCAATAGCAAATGACGGATATGTTACAAAATGGCAGGATTTTACGGGAGACACAAACTATGACGGTTATCTGAGTTTGGAAGAACAGGCAAGTGATGTTGAAATAGACAGATCTGCCGTTGTAGGCTCAACATATTATTACCTTGCAAAATATACGG
>JAJQBF010000142.1 GCA_021203425.1 Clostridiales bacterium
GTTGTAGTTGTGGCTGTACCTGCTGAGTAAACAGATCCGCCGCCGCCACCGCCGCCGCTTGAACCGCTTGATGATCCGCTGCTTGAGCTGCTGCTTGATGATGATGTTGTTGCCTCTGTTGCCTCTGTGGTAGCCTCAGAACCGGAATCTGTTCCGTCTGATGATGAGCCGCCATTGAAGAACAAATCATATGTATCACTGTAATCAGGAACATCTGATGAATCATATGTATATGTATGGTCGCTTGTCAACTTAAGGAAGTTGCCGAGATCCCAAGATCCGTCAGAATTATGATTCTTGATGAAACCGTCATCGCCGATACCATCGCTTTCATTAAGTGATACGAACCAGTCGGCTGTTACTAAATCGCCGTCTGAGTTATAACCTGCATAACCTGAAACTGCATGACCTTCTCTTGTGTAGCCCCATGTAGATGAGCTTGACTTAGAAGTATCACCGACAAGATAGTTTGTTGTGCTGCTTACAGGTGTAGCTGTTAAGTTCTTATTAAGTGTAAGAACATATGCCTTTTCTGCATTTGTTGCTGCAGCTGTGTTGTAAAGCTCTGTAAGAGTTGCTGCGCTGTCAGCCTGGTTTGTAGCCTCGCCTACTTCATATGAGTAAGATGCTATCTGGTCATACTGAGATGCAGCTACTGAAATAGCACCGTCAAGATTATAGTTGTGAACCTTGTCTGTAACACCTGAGTAAAGACCGAAGTTAGAACCTGTAGAAGGAGTCTTGCTTGTTATTGACCATGTGTAGCCCCAGTCATTAACTGCCTTCTTCCAAGAACCGTTGTTGTAAGAAATACAATTTCTAACCTTCATAGCGGGGTTAGAGTTAGAGTCAAAGCCCTTTGCCTTGTTGCCGAAAGCATAGCTGTCTTTGATATAATGCTGAACGTATACGCTTTCACCGCCGAGCTTGAAACCGTTGCCTGATGCAGATGAACTCTGATAAAGGAACTTGTCGCCAACGCTTACGGAAGACTTGCTTACGCCGCTTGAACCGTAGATAATTGTTGACTGAGCTGAGCTGAGCATATCGCCGCCGATATTATCTTCTGTTACAAGATAATATGAGTCGTCATATGAGATACAGCCTTCAAGAAGAACTGCACCGATAGGACCTGAGGAAGTCTTTGTGTAAAGATCCCAGCCGTCGTCTTCGTTATTGTGTGATACACAATTCTTGAACATATTGCCGTTACCTACAGTAAGCTTACAGCCGAAACCGTCTGCTGTACCTGTAGAACCTGCTGCTGAGTTATAAGATTCACAGTAAACAACAAGGTTATAAGCGGGCCATTCTCTGAAACCGTCTGAGCTTGAGCCTGAAATCTGGAAACCTGTTGTTCCTGATTCTGCGAATGTACAGTTTTCAACTATACAGTGAGAACCGCCGAGACCGCCGCCTTCTAAGTTTACACCTGAATTAAGGAACTTAATACCCTTAACCCACCAGTAGTCACCTTCGATGTCAATACATTCATCGTTTCTCTGTAAATCGACTGTTACTTTGCCGTCTGTTTCAGCCTTCATCGTCTTATAAGCCGATGCAAAGCCGAAGTTAGCCTCTGTAATATCAATTACCTTGTCTCTGAGATATGTACCGTTAAGGAGAATTATTGTCTGACCGTAGTCAATAACAGCCAAAGCGGCATCGATATCAAGAGGACTTTCCTTTGTACCTGCGCCCGTAAACGAGCCGTATACACCTGCCTCGGGAGTACCCTCGCCTTCTACAGGAGCAACATAGATTGTATCGTCTTGAATATCTATATTCGACAAGCAGTACAGCTTGTAGTTATAGGTTATCGAATCATAAGACGTCATATTGCCTGCTGAGTTAGGTGTATAGAAAATTGTAAGGTCGTAAACAGAATTCTCTTCAAGAGTAAGAGAGAAGTTTGTTGTCTTGCTGTTTAAGTAAATCTGGTTTGCAATAACCTGATCATCAAGCTTAATTATTGCGTTTCCGCCTGATGTGTTGCTTGCCTTAAGACCGAGTGTATAGTCTGTCTTTGATGAGTAGAGACTTGAAGAAAGTGAGATTCCGGGTGTCTCAACGTCATCTGTTAAAGTAGCCTTGTTATAATCGGTATTTGTTGATGATTCGTAAAGTTCAATGTTTGTTACGTTAATTGATGCATAACGAGCAGCAAAGAAACCTACATAAATTGTATCATCATTCTGTTCGATTAAGGGGTCTTCGTCTGTGCTGTATGAATAAGCATAGCTGAAGGAAAGACCTACAACTGTGTCTTCATACTCAGCGTTTCCTTCGCCTACAGCAAGGATTGTTGTAGAAACGTAGTAACCGCCGTTAATTCTTGAAAGCTCAATGTGGTAAACATCGCCCGGCTTGGGATAGAAACATTCACCGTTTCCGCCGCTTGAAGAAAGCTGTTCATATGTTGTAATATAGTCGCCGAATTCGGAACCGTCATAGAGGTTATAAATATCGGAGCCTGCAGAGGCAACATCTGAACCGTCCCAAGCTGCAACGCCGTATCTAATGAACATCCTGATACGGTTGGAGTTAGCTCTTTCAGCCTGTCTTGCCGTAGGAGGATTGTCAGGTGTTCCGTAGCTTTCATATGTATAACCGCCGGCAAGAACGATGTTGCTGAAGAAGTCAGTACCTGTGTTAAGAGGTACGGGTTCTCCGTTTTCGTCAAGCTTAGCGTTTTCTGTCTTAACAACAACAGATGTTCCTAAGTTTTCAAATGTTGCTGAATCTGCTGAATAGTCATCAGCCGGTGTAAGAGGAATAACGTCTCTCGCCATAAGACCGAAAGCTTCCTGTCCCTGACGACCTGCGTTTGTTCCGCCGTTTAAGTAGCTGTCAACCTCAACATCACCTGAAAGAGTGAAGTTGTTGTCAGCGTCTACTCTTGTGTAGTAGTAGCCGATACCGTCGTGATAAGAGTTAGTGATCTTACCTGTACCGTTTACTGAGTAAATATAAGCTGATTCTGCAAGACCGTATTCATCTGCATTTGTAAGTTCAACATCGGAACCGCTTGAAGATGAACCGAATCTTACCTTCTTCCAATAGAAGTCTTTGTCTTCCCAGATTGTAATCTCAACAGTAAAGTCGCTGAGAGTAGAATCTGTAGGTGTTACATATACGTTGTATGTTCCGTTTGTTGAAGGAACAACTTCACTTGCATCAACTGTAAATTCAGAAGATGAAAGAATATATGTAGAGTCATCACTGTATGTAACAGTAATTTCTGTGTCGCTTAAGAATGTAGCTTCAATGTCAGCTGTTGAAGTACCCTTAACATAAGATGTTCTGGGGTAATGTGTAATTTCTGTTGTAGAAACTGTAAGAACACTTACACTGATGTTAAATGTAGTTGTAATACTTGATTTTGCATTAAGTGTAACTGTCATTGTCTTTGTTCCTACTGTAGATGAATCAAAGCCTGAAAGTGTATAAGCGTCTTGAGCAATATAATCATAATAATAGCTTGAACCGTCAGTATATACACCCTGAACAATTATACCTGTAGAATCAAATTCTTCGTCTACAGCATAACTTACCTTGTCAGGTCTCTTATACATAGAAAGGGCTGTAATAGTATAAGGATATATAGTAATCTTATAAGAACCTGTTACGCCGTTTCCTGTAAGTGTATCTGTGTCGATATAGCTTAAATAAACTGTCTTGCTGCCCTGATCGGCTGAAGTCCAGTATTTTGTTGTGTCAACAACGCTGCCGTCAATGATAAATTCAATGTTTTCATCACTGATATCTTCTGTTGAACCGTCTTCGAAAGTAACAGTACCGCTTAAGCCGTCTGTTGTAAATAACTGATATTCATAATATCTGTTAATAAGAGGCTCTGTATCGATATCAATACTTGTTACATACTTCTTACGAACAGTAATAGGTGTAGTTGTTGTACAAGAACCCTTTACGATTGTAACAACTGTGTCGCCTACTGCTGATGTGTCATATGTTGCGATATAGTCTGAGATTTCTTCGCTTGAACCGTCGTCATACGTTGCAGTAACAACCATACCTGTTGAGTTAAAGCTCTCGCCTACATAGTATTCTGTCTGTGTAGGAGGAGTTGTAACCTTAATGTCTGTAACTGTTCTGTTGTCAACATAAAGGCTGATGTTGCTGTAAGTAACGTCAACACTTCTTGCTGCAAAGAAACCGGGGTAAATTGTGCCTGAGAATACATCGGGGTCGCTTAATGAACCTGTATAAGTCTGGTTTGTCTGGTTGTCAGTTACTGTGAATAAGTAAGCTGTACCTGACTTAGCAATGCTTATGTCATAAGACTGACCTTCGCTGATATATTCGCTTGCTGTGTTGTAAATATTAATATAGCTTGCAGAAGATGCACTCTTGTCAAGATATCTGATATTTACACCTGTGTAGTCATCGCCTGCCGATGTAACCTTTGAATAGGAAACAAAATCAAGCATAAGAGAAGGCGAATGTCTGTTTGAACTTGTCTCTTCATCGGTATATGAATTATCAGTTGTACTTGTAGTACTTCTGAATACCAAACCGAAAGCTGTCTGGTTCTGGCTTGAAGAGCCTACGCTGATGTTGTCAACGTTTACTGTAGCTGAAAGTGTAAAGTTAGCGTCTTCGTCTAATTCATTTACAAAGTAAGCATATTCTTCATCGTTGTCTGTAAGCTTACCCTTGCCGTCAGCTGAACGAACAAATGAAACAGTTGAAAGATCACCGTTATCATCATATTCGGGTGTTACTGTGAAGGGGTTGTTGCTCATGTAAGACTGACCCTCTTTCCAGTCGCCTGATTCATAAGTAACCTGACCTACAGTAAGCTTAAGGTTTGTAAATGTAACATCAGCCTCTCTTGCAACGAAAGAACCTACATAAATTTCGTCTTCGAATGAAAGAGTTGATTCAAGAGAATCAATTGTTATTGTCTGTGTGTCACCGTCAAAATCAAGTGTTACAATACCTAAAGCTGCATTGTATGAAAGCTCAAAATCAAAGCTGTCGCCTGCGTTAAGAGTTTCGCCGCTGCCTGTAAATAATGTTGAGTCAGTGGGGAATTTTTCACTCTTGTTTGCTGAAACATAAACGCCGTCTTCGTTATAGTAGAAACCCTTTGCATCAAGTGTACCGTTGTTAAGTCTGAAACCGCCTACGGCAATTGAAGAACCTAAGTTCTGAGAGGGGTTTGTAAGGTTATCGAAGATTTGATCTCTCATTTCAAGACCGAAAGCAACCTGACTATTTGCAGTGTAGTCATTTACGGTTGCGGTTGCGCTGATCGTAAAGTCTTCATCAAGGCTTACGGGCTGATAATAAACTACAATACCTTCGCTGTTGGTTGTAGCTGAACCGTCGCCGATTTTACCCTTTTCAGCGTGCATAGTAACCGAACTTTCGCTGTCTGCGTTTACCCAGTTTTTATAAGCTGTGTTGCCGTCGGCATCTGTTGTAACGATGTTTGCCTCGTCACAGCTGTTGCCGAATGTTGCAGCCTGCCAGTCGCCTGCTGTTACAAACTGCTCACCGGTCTGATACTTTGCGGTATAGTCTTCAGAAAGCAAATCTGCCGATTCTGAATCTTCGGTTTCAATGGCTGTATCTGCAGTGTCGGAAGTCTCGTCTGAGGTTTCAACCGCAGCGCCTGAAACTACTTCTTCTTCGGAAGCAGCAGCGGTTTCTGTTTCAGCCTCTTCAGCGAAAGAAGTAACGGATATTGTTCCCGCTAACATAGCGAGTGACAAAACCCCGGCTAAAAGTCTGCGCTTTTTCATTAATTTCACTCCTTTTTTGTTTTTTTTCGACCTCCTTAATTATTTTTTGTCAAAAACAAAACCTGCAAAAACCGTTTAAAATGAGTCCTTATTCCAAAGCCTTGAAATAAAAAGCTCAGCTTTGTCCGGAATTGTTTCGGACTTAAATAATTATCGGTCTGTTTTTGCTTCTACAAAATGAGTTTATAAAAGCGCTCTTTCTTTTTCCTTAAAAGTTATACTAATCGAGTCCCCGAACTTGCCGCTGTCGAAAAGCCGAAAAGCAAACTGATTTTCAGTTTAAAGTAAAGCAAATTATAAACACACATTATAGCTTTAATTATTATATAACACAAGTCTGAAAAAATCAATAGGAAAAAGAAATTTTTTAAATTATTTTTTATATCTTTTTTAACAAACTTAACAATTAAGACATACTTTTTTTGTGCAGTTTTCCACCTCTTGTATAGACCTCTATAC
>JAJQBF010000172.1 GCA_021203425.1 Clostridiales bacterium
ACTATATATAGTATATTTTTCAGGATAAGAACCATATACAGATAAACTGCGAATTTTGTTTACATAAATATACTAATTGTTACAAGTTCTTTACAAATTAAAAAAAGGCTTGATTTTCGTTTTAATAAGTGATATATTATTAATAAGCCAAGCGAAGAAATGAATAATGCGTAAACTGATACGACGAAAAGCCTTTATGCTGAATTCCGCAAATTTAGGGTAAACAGCCGGGCTTTGTCGGGGGCACGATTAAAGCCTGCTGTCAGAGAGTTTGTGTTTCTTCCCTTATATTGTTTTGCTTTTTAAATTAAACGGCTTTCGGCTTTTTAGTTTAAAAAAGTATCTGATATAAGCGAAAAACCTTCTTTCACAAAGTATCATATAATTGTTACAGTTTTGTTACAATTGTTTTTTGCGTATTGACTTGATTTGTTCGCAGTGCTATAATATCTTATGTAAAAGAGGTATCTATGCTCAGACTTCTACACTAATTTATTTATTTTTTTCATTAAGGAGGAAAAAAAATGAAAAGAAAAATAGCTTTACTTCTAGCATTAGCTATGTCAGCTACAATGTTTCCTGTAAACGCTTTTGCTTCATCAACAAACTCCATCAACAAGACAGTTTCTGTTAAAGATGAAGACCTTGTTTCAGGCGTTTACTTAAAGATCATCCCTAAGGAAGAAGTTGAGAGCGGTACATCAATCGTTCTTACCTTCACAAATTCAGAAGTTGTTTCTTCTTCTGAAATAGCTTCTTATCAGTACAACACAATCGGTCAGTACACAAAGAGCTATGACACTTTGATGACTGAATACGCATCAGCAGGCGGAAATTCTTCAGCAGCTAAGAAGATAATTGACCAGATCTTCTCAGATCAGATCGATGAAGCTTATCTTCCCTATAAACTTTCAAGATCAGGAAAGACAGAGATGCAGGCTGCTCTCTTCCCCTGTCCTTCACAGTATGCTGACACAGGCTACGCAGGCAGCAACTTCTCAACAAAGCCTCACTACTACATTCCTCTTTGCGTTTATGCAGACGGCGAAGGCGACATGACAGTAGTTATCGATTCTAACGAATCATCAATCAGCGGCGGCTCAACATTAACATTCGCTACATGTACTGACAACGGCGGCGCTACAACAACAACTGTAGACGATGTTAAGGACTTCAACGAAAGTCTTGTTTTCAACGATGCAAACGGCAACAGCATCAGAATTAAGGAAACTGTTTCCGGTACATTCGAAGCTGGTACTCTTACAATCAGAGTACACGGCGGTTTCAACTTCACAAATGTTTATTCTGCAGACAGTTCAGATCTTGACCCCGGCGAAAAGAGTGCAAGTGGTATTACCGTAAGCGCAGGTACAAACAGCCCCAGTTTCACATGGAAAGTAGCAAGTGTAGATGATACAAAGATTACTATCACTTTTGTAACATTTACAGAAACAACAAAGGCATCCAGCATCATCATCGAAGGTATCGGTATCGAACCTGAAGACGAAGATGACGACTGGGGTGAAGTTACATTCAACTTCAAGGGCATCGGTATGACAAGCGAAACAATCACAGTTGCTAACAGAGCTGACTATGGTATGAGCTTATCACTTAACGAAGATGCTACAACAATCCTTTCAGGTCTCAGCTACTTCGTAGACAACGACCTTGACGAAGATGACTTTGCAACAGCAGAAGTACACATCGAAGAAACAATCGCTGACACATGGAATACAAAGCAGAAGATGTATCTTTGCTTACCCGAAATGGTTAAGATTGTTGATTTCGAAATCGAAGATTCTAAGCACTTAGATGAATCATTATTCGACCTTGCTTACCTTTCAGACGAAGGTTCAACACTTATAATCCCCAGACTTACAGATGATGACTATGTAGATGACGATGACTGCACAGAATTCGATATCACTTTCTATGTAACAATCGACCCCGCTTTCGGTGACAACGACATTACTCTTTCAGTATACGGCGCCGGAATCGAAGAAGGTTTAATCTCTGACAAGGTTATAGCTAAGGCTCTTACACCTATCACAATTTCTACAGAAACAACAAAGACAAACATTGGTTATTCATCAATCGCAACAGCTGACGTTACTATTACAGAAAACGTAGCAGGTGCTCTTCTTGATGACGAAGACCTTTATATAGGTATTGATACACTTTGGACATCAGGCGACATCGGATTCGATGACTCATATATTGAAGCTACAGCTACAGGCGAACTTGCTATTAAGGCAGCTAAGACTACAAGCGGCGTTATCAAGGTTCCTGTTGACAGCCAGTCCTACACAGCAGCAGGTTCAATCGAAATTACAGGTATCTATGTAGGTACATCAAGAAGCGTACCTTACGGCGATTATGACCTTGAAGTTTACGGTCCTGCAGTAATCAACAACTATGATGAAGATTATGATGCAAATTATAAGACTTCTACAACACCTCTTACACTTACACTTCCTGATGATGACTATTCATTCATCTATACACAGGACAACACAGACAGCTATGCATACGCATCATACTTATCAGTAGCTACAGCTACAGGTACACTTGACGTAGTAGTTAGCGTTACAATCGGCGAAACAACTTGTACAGTTGATGGCAAGACATATGATATGGGAGTTGCTCCTTACATCCAGTCTGCTACATCAAGCACAATGGTTCCTCTTCGTTTCGTAACTCTTGCTCTCGGTGTTGACTCTGACGCAGTTGCAAGCGGTGACACAGATAACACATCTACAGTTACTTGGGATTCTAACACAAAGACAGCTACAGTATTCTACGCATCAGGCTCCGGTCAGAAGATCATTCAGTTCACAGCTGATTCTTCTGCAATGATAGTTGATGGTACATCAATTCCTATGGACAACAGCGCTGTTGCTGAAATCACAGACAGCAGAATGTTCGTTCCTTTCAGAGCTCTTGGTACAGCATTTGGTGTTCCCGTAACTTGGGATGCTGATACAAGAACAGCTACTTACAACGGATAATTTCTAATTAATCTGATATAACGTAAGTTAAATAACGAAAAGCCCTCAGCAATGAGGGCTTTTCGTTTGCCCGAAATGCTGTGAAGAGAATTGTTGACAAGCCGGTCTTAAGCGTGTAAAATTATAAACAGGAAAAGAATTTTACACAGAAAGGAAGTACAAAATGAAGAAAAATATATCATTACTTGTGATTTTTGCAGTATGTGCATCTGCGGCATTGACGGCGGGCTGCGGAGGAAATAATGAAGAAACCATTTCAGCTGAAAGGGATGCCGAAACAACTGAAGAAGAAAGTGTTTTGGAAAAAATGGCATACCCCAATTTGTCAGAGGGTATCTTGTATGAACACGAAAATTACACAGTAAACAAGGCATTTTATGATGAAGAGGGCAACATTGTGTCTGAGCATTATTATATTGACGAAAATATGTTTGCTTATGAAACAGACAGCTCATACGTACATATTATGGAAGACGGTCAGGGTTTCGGCTATGACTCTGACGCAGGAATGTATTTCAAGGACATATTTGTGGGAGATGCCTATGAAACAAATTTTATGACAAGCAGAAATATTACTGTTTATGCCCATGATGAGACGGAAACCGTTGTTTCGGAAACAGAAGAAGAGGACGGTCTTAAACTTGCAGAAACCGTTTACGAGTTTGACACAGATGAACTTACAGAGGAAGAACAGAATAACCTTGCTAACGTAGAGGCTCTTGTCTATAACTATCATATAAATCCCGACACATATGAAATAGTTTCTTTAAATGTATATACGAGAACTGCAGACGGGGTCGAAACTCTTATTAATTCGGCAGAGGTGAACTATGACACAGAACCCTATGAGGTGTCGGCTGAGCTTTCGGCAGCTGTAAACGGAGAAGACTTCAGAACAACGACAATCATAGCAGACCCGGGCACAGACAAGGAAACAGTATATTCTCAGACAATCACAAAAGGGGAGGGGCTTGGCTTTATGCTTTACCTTCCCGAAGGCTATACGGGAATATATACCGACGAAGGCTGCACAGAGGCTTGGAGCGGTGATGTAGATTACGAAAATGATGTAACGCTTTATGCGGCGGAAGGAAAATAAATAAATGCAATAAAAGGGCGGAGATTCTGAAAACCTCCGCCCTATATTTATATATTTGTATGAAGTTAAATAATTTTTATTATTCTACATCTGCAAGAGCTGCTGCGTCTTCTTCGCCTGTACGAATCTTAACAACTCTGTCTACGTTGTATACGAAAATCTTACCGTCGCCGATATGACCTGTGTAAAGAACTTTCTTAGCCTTTTCAATAACAGTATCAACGGGGATAGATGCTACAACAACTTCAACCTTAACCTTGGGAATCAAGGTTGCATCGATTTCAGCACCACGATATTTCTCTCCGGCACCCTTCTGGATACCACAGCCAGAAACCTGTGTTACTGTCATACCGGTTACACCGATATCATTCATTGCCTTACGAATTGTGTCGTATTTAGCAAGTCTTGCAATAATAACTACCTTATAAATACCCGATAATGAAGGAACGGGAACTCTTTCAACCTTAACGGCTGCATTCTTCTGAGTCTCAGAGGCTGCTGCATAATTGTCTGTTCCAAGCTCTGTGTTTTCGTTTTCTTCCATAATGTGGTTTGAAGAGTCCATAATTGCAAAGCCTGCGTAAGCTGAAGGAAGACCGTGTTCTGTTGCGTCAAGACCGACGATTTCTTCTTCTGCTGTAACACGAAGACCGATAGTAGATTTAATAACCAAGAATGCAATTGTAATTGTAACTGCTGTCCATGCTGCTGTTGCAATTACACCAAGGAACTGGAGTCCAAGCTGATGGAAACCGCCGCCATAGAAAAGACCTAAGCCTGCAATCTGGTTTGCACCGTAAGTAACGCCGTCGCCAAGACCTCTTGCAAAAGCAGGAGCTGTGTCTGTTGCAAAAAGACCAACTGCAAGTGTACCCCAAATACCGTTCATCATATGTACTGCTACAGCACCAACGGGGTCATCAATGTGAAGTTTGTAGTCAAGGAGCCAAACACCGAATACTACTAAGAAACCGGCTACAGCACCTATAATAATTGCGCCGAAAGCATCACATACATCACAGGGAGCCGTAATAGCTACAAGACCTGCAAGTGATGCGTTAAGGCTCATTGAAACATCGGGCTTACCGAATTTAACCCATGTGAATATCATACATACTACTGTTGCAACTGCAGGAGCAATTGTTGTTGTTACGAAAATTGAACCAAGCTCTTCAACGGAAACAGCTGCTGCGCCGTTAAATCCGTACCAACCAATCCAGAGAATAAATACACCGAGACAGCCTATAGGTAAGTTGTGACCGGGGAAAGCGTTAACCTTTGTGATTTTTCCTGATTTGTCCTTTGAAAATTTACCGATACGGGGACCGAGAATTGCTGCGCCTATAAGAGCACTTATACCGCCGACCATATGGATACAGTTTGATCCTGCGAAATCGTGGAAACCGATTTGTGCAAGCCAGCCGCCGCCCCATGTCCAGTGTGCCTCAATGGGGTAGATAATAGCGGAAATAACTGCTGAGTAGATACAGTAAGAAAGGAACTTTGTTCTCTCTGCCATAGCTCCCGAAACGATTGTTGCGGTTGTGGCACAGAATACTAAGTTAAATATAAAGTTTGACCAGTCGAAATCTGCATAGCTTGTAAAAATGTCAAAACCGGGTTTACCGATTATTCCCATCATATCTTCGCCTAAGAGTAAGCCGAAACCTATGACGATAAACATTACAGTACCTATACAAAAGTCCATAAGGTTTTTCATTAAGATGTTGCCGGAGTTTTTAGCTCTGGTAAAGCCTGCCTCTACCATTGCGAATCCGGCCTGCATCCAGAATACCAGTGCAGCGCCTATCAAAAACCAAACGCCGAAAATGTTGTCTGTTACAAATGACATTACCTCTGCTGACATAACGATTCCTCCTTAATAAAATAGTGTAAACAGTTTATGTCATTCTCCGCCGTAAAATTCGGCGGAAAATAAAAAAATCACCTTTGCCCAATCGGCATCTCTGCCGGCTTTGACAAAAAATGATTTACAGTTTTCCCGTAATTGTTTGTGTTTTTTATTTATTTTACGGGATAAAAAGAGATAAAAAAAGAGAAGCCAAGGTATTTAATACCTCAACCCCTCATCGGATAAACAC
>JAJQBF010000266.1 GCA_021203425.1 Clostridiales bacterium
GAAAGGATAAATCATTATGAGATGTAGAAAATTACTGTTTGCTTTCTTTATATTATACACTATAATTTTTAATAATGCTATAAAAATATTTGCCCAAGATGAAAATTTGTCGGAAGAGATAACTTATGACTCTATGGATATGTCGGAGATGGAATATACCGAGGCGGATACCGTTCCGGCTTATCTTGACGAAAACGGAAACCCCGTTATAGTGGCCAAGTCTGCTGTTGTTATAGATGCAGACACAGGGATTATTCTTTACGGCAAGGACGAAAACGCAATGCACTATCCGGCAAGCGTAACAAAGGTTTTAACTTCTCTTATAGCCTGTGAAGAAACCGAACCAACCGATTTAGTTACATTTTCGGAGGCAGCCGTTTACGGAATAGGCGAAGGCAGCAGCTCAATAGCCGTCAGAGTAGGGGAAACCCTTAATATGGATCAGTGTCTTCACGCTATTTTGATGGCATCAGCAAATGATGTCTGTGTAGGCGTTGCGGAGCTTATCGACGGAACAGAGGCAGCTTTTGCGGAAAGAATGAACGAGAGGGCAAAGGAGCTTGGGGAAATAAATTCTCACTTTGCAAACTCTCATGGTTATCATGATGAAAACCATTATACAACAGCCTATGATATGGCTATGATTTTAAAGGAAGCAATCAAGAACGAAAAATTTATGGAAAGTTTCAGCTGTCTTTCATATACCATACCGGAGACAAACCTCGTTTCCGAACAAAGACCGCTGGCTCACAAGGCAAAAATATTGTGGGAGGACTCTCCTTATTATTACCAATATATAAAGGGCGCAAAAACAGGCTTTACGGATCAGGCGGGAAATACACTTATTACATATTCCGAAAAAGACGGTGTTAAGCTTATTTGCTGTGTTCTTGCAGACAAGGGTTATTATAATACATATACAGACTCTATTCTGCTTTTTGACTACTGCTTTAATATGTACAGTACTCAGACTCTTGTCAGTGCAGGCGAGCTTAACATTTCCGTTCCGGCGGTTCAATATTATAACAATAAAACTATTGATTTGGGCGAGGTAAGCGCCAGCGTAAAACAGGATTATGATGCTTACGTACCCGGGGCGGTAAATAAGGACACAATAACAATAAGCTATGATGTTCCCGATACTCTGACGGGGGGAGTAGCTGTGGGAGATATTGTAGGACAGGCTGAAGTTTTTTATGGAGGCAATCTGCTTGCATCTCTTGATATAACCGCCGACACAGCCGCCGAGCTTATACCTGAGGAAGAATTAATAAGGCAGGAAAAGTTGGAAGAGCTTGTAAAGCTTTCTGTTAAAATTCTGATAGGGCTTATTGCGCTTATAATTGTTGTTTTCATAATTCACAGAATGATTAATTCCAGAATGTATAAGCATAAGAAAAAGTATAAGAAACAGAGGAGAAAATACAGGAAGGCTAGAAAAAACGGCGATGAACCTGAAATTGATGAAACCGAAGGCGAAATTAAAGCAAGACGCCGAAAGGGACGTCACTATAAAAAGAAAAATATTTAAGGAAATATAATAAAGAGCAGCACCGAATTTCAGGGGAAACCTTGAGGTTCGGTGCTGCTTGCGGTTTTAGCCTACAGCAAGTTTTTTCTGTAAAGCCTCTTGAAGAACTGCTGAAAAATTTATATTGCTTTTAAGAGCCTCTTCATTAAGCCATTCTGGGATTGTCAATGTTTTTTTACGGCTTTATTGTTGTGCATTTTTCTGTATTCCAAAGTATCACAGGCGATATATGTTGCAAATTCATTTTCGGCAGTCTTTATTTCCGAAATATCTGTTGCTGTGGGAATTTCCTTTCTTTCTCTCTCATGCTCATATAACATAAGAGCAAGAGCGTCTTCAGCCATTTCAATAGCCTCTTCTAAATTATCCCCACAAGTATAACAGCCTTTTACATCGTTAAAGCAAACCGAATATTGTCCGTTTTCTTCTTTTGTAAAAACAGCGGCATAAACATATTTTGACATATATATAATCTCCTTTCTTATATCAAGGACACCGACTTTAAAGACCGGCATCTTTCATTATATTATTTGCCGTACCGATTTGTATTTCTTTCGAACTATGTCTTGGTACAGAAAAAATATTTTCGGATTTAGGGCTATACCAAATATCGTGTTTTTTGCCATTTCTTAAAAGATAACAGCCGTTCTTTTTAAGAATTTTTATAAGTTCTGATGTCTTCATTCTATATCGTCCTTCTACAATTAATTATAACACGTATAGTTACGTATGTAAAGATGCACTTTTGCATTTTTGTTAATTTATCAACTTTTAGTAACTTTTGTTGTGAAAGCTTTCAGACCGCTGTTTTACATCACATAGGGATCTAAATTTTCAGAAACAATCTTTAATGGAGTTACTTGTCCAATATAGGACTTGGTATTTCTTGTGTTAAGAATAACGGTTATATTGTCTGCAGCGGTTACAGGAGTTGTACTTCTTCAGCCTATGATGTAATTTTGGGGGTTTACAGTCATATCGCTTATGTTTTCGGCTGTTATTTCAAAGGCATAGTCAGTGGAATATGAAACCCATATATAACTGTTTTTTATTGAGTTCAGCTGTGCGTTGTAATAATCTTCGTCAACCTGTTCGTTGTTAATGAAAAAATCATTTTTGGGCGTTACAAAGCCGTAAACCCATACATATTCGGAAGTTGGTTCTATAGAATCCCCTGTCCACTGATAAAAGGTTTCCTTACTTTTGCCAAGTGAATTTGCGGCATAGTATATAATATTTTCATTCGGCACAAATTTAATTATATTATCGAAAAGTCTTATTTCCGTATAACCGCTTTTTAATTCGGAATCTGAGGCAAAGTAATAATAAAGCTTTCCCCAGCCTCGGTCTGAATATGTGCTGACCAGTAAGTCGGGAACATCATCACCGTCAATATAAGCAAGGGCAAATTTATATTCGCTTGTTTCTCCTATTTTCCAAGCATTGATTTCCTCGGAAACCTTTATATATTCCGTAAGTGTATCGGCATACAGCCCCAATGTTTCGGATAAATTCGTTTCGGCATTTACTGTTACAGGCATTGCAGCGGAAACCGAAAAAATCGACAGGGTTAAAATTAAAGCAGCTTGTTTTTTTCATACTTTTTCCTCCTCTTATTCTTGTAAAATGTAATTAAAATGAGCGGCATTGTCTATTATCAGTATATCATAAAACAATTCTGCTATCAAGTCATATTTTGGGGAATTTGTGCGTAAAATTGACACAGGTTATATAAATCGGTCAACATAATCAGATAACAAGCGGCTAATGAAAACAATTGACATATATGTTGTTTGTGGTGTATAATTTTTTTAATGATAAATGCAAGGGTATTATAAGAGTAATTTTAAGGATAAAGTTATTAATATAAATGAGGTGGAAGTATGGTTAAGGTAAGACTCGGAAAAACGGAAATATGTGTAAACAAAAACGGTTTCGGCGCTTTGCCGGTTCAGAGGGTTTCCCTTGAAGGAGCGGCAAAAATTCTCCGACGGGCATATGACGGGGGTATAGATTTTTTTGATACTGCCAGATTTTACACTGACAGCGAAGAAAAAATAGGCTATGCCTTAAGTGATGTAAGGGACAATATAAAAATAGCCACAAAAACAGCGGCTCAAAATGCGGCTGATTTTTGGAAAGACTTGGAAACATCTCTCCGAAATTTAAAAACAGACCATATAGATATATATCAGTTTCACAATCCTTCCTTCTGCCTGAAACCCGATGACGGAATGGGGCTTTACGAGGCTATGGAGGAGGCTAAAAAGCAGGGGAAAATTCTCCACATAGGTATAACAAACCACAGGCTTGCCGTTGCAAAGGAGGCTATAGAAAGCGGACTTTATGAAACACTTCAGTTTCCTTTCTGTTATTTGGCGACGGAAAAAGATATCGAGCTTGTAAAACTTTGCAGTGAAAGGGATATGGGCTTTATAGCAATGAAGGCACTTTCCGGAGGGCTTATTACAAATTCAAAGGCAGCAAGCGCTTTTATGTCTCAGTATGAGAATGTTTTGCCGATTTGGGGTGTTCAGCGTGAAAGTGAGCTTGATGAATTTTTGTCATACATAGACAATCCCCCTGAAATGACAGAGGAAATAAAGGCTGTAATCGAAAAGGATAAGACAGAACTGGGCGGCGAATTTTGCAGGGGCTGCGGTTATTGTATGCCCTGCCCTATGGGAATAGAAATAAACAACTGCGCAAGAATGTCGCTGCTTTTGCGCCGTTCCCCCTCAGAGGCTCAGCTTAATGCCGAAGGACAGGCAAAAATGAAAAAAATAGAAAATTGCATAAACTGCGGACATTGTAAGAGTATGTGCCCCTACGGGCTTGACACACCTAATCTTTTAAAGAAAAATTATGAAGACTATAAGGCTGTTTTAGCCGGAAAAGTCAGTGTAAAATAAAATAATCCCGGGTCTTTCGCTGAAGAGACTCGGGAAGTTTTTATACATACTCAACTTTATATAATTTTGCCATTGTTTGAAGTTTGCTGCTGAAATCTCTCAGTTCTTCGAGACTGCCGCCCTGATAAATTTCTATGAATTTTTTGTTAAAGGCGCTGACTTTCTCTATTTTAGCCACATAATAAAGGTTATGAAGGTTTTTAACTATTCCATCTACGAGATTATTCTTCGTTTCGGAAATCATTTTTGCCTCAACAATATCGCCTCTGATTGTCGCCATTTCAGTATCAAGCTGAAAAGCGGCGTCTGCACAGTTTCTCAAACGCTCCTTAAGCTCATCGGGTAAATTTCCGCTGTATTTATATCTTAAAGAGTGTTCTATGCTTGCCCAAAAGTTCATAGCCATTGTTCTTATTTGAACTTCGCAAAGTATGTCCTTCGGACCGTCTATAGTTATCATTTTATATTTAATTGTCATATGATAACTTCTGTAGCCGCTTGCCTTTGTGTTTGTTATGTAGTCTTCTTCCTCCAAAACATCAAGATCAAGACCGCTTCTCTGTCTTATTATGTTTACAACTCTTTCTATGTCTTCCACAAAGCGGCATATTATTCTTACTCCGGCTATATCCTCCAACTTTTCGAATATTTGATCCGTAGGTATGTTTCGCCTGCCTGCTTTGTCGAGTATGCTTGAAATTGTTTTAACTCTGCCGTGAATTTCTTCAATAGGCGCTACAAGCTTAAGCACCGTATATTCCTTTTTTATGTTTTCAAATTTGACAACAAGCTCATCAACAGCCTGTCTGTATGGCAGAAGTTTTTCTTCCCAGTTTATAAGTTCCATTTATACGCCTTCTTCCTGTATTATGCTTTTCTCAAGACACTTTAAAAACGGATAGGGATTGACCCAAACCTCGCCTCTGTAAAGCTTTGTTTCAGGGCTTATTCCTATATGAAGATGAACGGGGAAGTTTCCCCTTGTGCCTTCCTTTCCGTAGCCCGAATCTCCCATATAGCCTAAAACCGTTCCGGCTTTAATAACGGTTTTTTCTCTGATTTCCTCGGCATATGAGTCCAAATGGGCATAGTAGTAATATACACCGTTTTCAGAGCGGATTCCGACCCTGTAGCCGCCCTTTTCGTTCCAGCCTGTTTTTTCAATAACTCCGTCAGTCATAGAATAAACCGCAAGCCGTCCTCTTATATTTTCACTGTCGAAAATATCCGTTCCTTTATGTATTCTCTTTCCGCCGTAGGTTCGGGGAGCGCCGTAGCTGTCGCCGTAATAATACTGCCCTTTTGAACCTGTGTCTGTGGGAAAAGTCTTTAAATCTTCAAAGATATTTATGATTATATCTCTGTATGGATTAATTTCTTTATCAGTATATTTTGCCTTAATATTTTTGTAATTACCGAAAAAGTTTTTTATCTCCTCCTCGCTGTATTCTTTCTTTTCATCGAAAAAATTATTTTCAATCATATATAAGCTCAGGGCAGTGTAAAAGTTTGTTCCGCACAGCTCTGAAAGTTCTTTAATATTAATTAATGCCTCGGCGGAAATTCCGAAGGTTTCAAAATTTTCCTTGGGTATTTTGACTTTGCCGCCTTGAAAACAAAAAAATATACCTATGGAAATCAGAATCACAGACACAAAGAACAAGGCTTTTCCGAAATATTTAATATTCATAAATATCACGCTCAACAAATATC
>JAJQBF010000165.1 GCA_021203425.1 Clostridiales bacterium
GTTTTGAAATGTTTTTGTTATTTCAAGTGTCTACTCTAAGGGGATTATATCAAATTTAAACCCTTTTCAAAAAAATATATTGATTATTCGAGGTTAATTTGCTAAAATGTATTTTAAGGAATATAAAAAGAATATATAGGTTGAGGGTGATAAAATGTCAGGCTCTGTTTTCGGAAATATTTTTAAAATTTCGACTTGGGGCGAATCTCACGGAAAGGCGCTTGGGGTTGTTATAGATGGCTGCCCTGCCGGGGTAGAGCTTAATGAGGAAATTATACAAAAGGATATGGACAGACGTAAACCGGGGGCTTCAAAATACGGCACGAAACGCTCGGAGGGGGACAAGGTGCAGATTCTTTCGGGAGTGTTCGAAGGCAAAACAACGGGCACACCTATTTCCCTTGTTGTCTTTAATGAGGATCAGCGGTCAAGAGACTACAGCAATATTATGAATGTTTACAGACCGGGTCACGCAGATTTCGGCTTTGACAGCAAATACGGTTTTCGTGACTACCGAGGGGGCGGCCGCTCTTCGGGGCGTGAAACAGCGGCAAGGGTTGCTGCAGGGGCTGTGGCTAAAGCTTGTTTAAAGGAGCTTGGTGTTGACATATTTGCCTTCACAAGGTCTGTAGGGAAGGTTTCCTGTGAAACCTTTGACAGAGACGAGATAACCGCAAATCCTCTGTGTATGTCTGACAGAGAGGCTTGTGAGAAGGCTGCGGCTCTTATGGACGATGCTATGAAGAATGGTGATTCTGTCGGGGGTGTTATAGAGGGCAGAATATCGGGGCTGCCTGTGGGAATAGGTGAAACCGTTTTTGATAAGCTTGACGCTGTTTTGGCTAAGGCAATAATGTCAATAGGGGCTGTGAAAGGCATTGAGTTTGGGGCAGGTTTTTCAGTGGCGCTTTTAAGAGGCTCCGAAAACAACGACCCCTTTGTTATAAGAGAAGGCAAACCGGAAAAAGCAGCAAATAATTCCGGCGGTATTTTGGGAGGTATGTCTGACGGAAACGAGGTTGTTTTCAGGGCGGCTTTTAAGCCTACACCTTCAATTTTGATTCCACAGAAGACCATTAACAGAAATATGGAGGAAACGGAAATTGTTATTAAGGGCAGACACGACCCTATAATCGTTCCCAGAGCGGTTGTTGTGGTTGAATCAATGGCGGCAGTGGCTGTTTTTGACCTTATGCTCATGAATATGAGCTCAAGAATGGATAACATAAAAAATTTTTATAACAAAGGAGTATAAGAGCAATGTATAAATTAAACGGAAGTGTAACAGACGAATTTAACTTTTTTCAGGGCAATGATATATATGATTTAATTTCCGAATACGGCAGTCCTTTATATGTATATAACGAGGGCATAATCAGAGAAAGATGCAGAGAGATGAAAAATCTTGTAAGCTATTCCAAGTTTTTGGCTCAGTTTTCCGCAAAGGCAAACACAAGCCTTGCTTTCTTACAGGTTGTTAAAAGCGAAGGTCTTCACGTTGACGCAATGAGCCCGGGAGAAATATATGCCGAGCTTGAGGCAGGCTTTAAGCCAGAAGACATTTTTATGATTACTAACAATGTTTCCGAGACTGAGATGCAGTATGCCATAGACAAAAGTATTCTTATCTGTGTAGACAGTGTTGAACAGCTTATTCAGTACGGCAAGCTTAACCCAAACAGCAATGTTGCTATAAGATTTAACGGTGGTATAGGAGCAGGTCACCACGAAAAGGTTGTAACAGCCGGCAAAAAGACAAAGTTCGGTGTTAATCCCGAATATATTCCTCAGGTTAAAAATATCCTTAAGGAATACGGCTTAAAATTAGTGGGTGTTCAGCAGCATATAGGCTCACTTTTTATGGAAATCGACCCCTATATTAACGGTTCTCAGGCTATTCTCGATATTGCAAAGAACTTTGACGACCTTGAATTTGTAGACTTCGGCGGCGGTTTCGGTATTCCCTATAAGAAATTAAGCGGTCAGCCCAGACTTAACCTTAAGGAATGCGGCGAAAAGCTTGATGTTGTTTTCGATAAGTTCGTTAAGGAATACGGCAAGGAAATAACATTCAGAATTGAACCGGGCAGATATATTTCTGCAGAATCTTCTGTTCTTCTTACAGATGTTCACTGTGTAAAATATAACGGTCCTCATAAATTCGCCGGAACGGACGTAGGCTTTAACGTACTTGTAAGACCGGCTATGTATGATTCCCATCACGATATAGAGGTTTACACAAAGGAAGAAAGACCCGTAAACGAGGAAGAAATTACAATAGTCGGAAATATCTGCGAAAGCGGCGATATTATAGCTAAAGACAGGCTTTTGCCTGAAATTAAGGCAGGGGATATTTTGGGAATTCTCGACGCAGGGGCTTATGGTCATTCTATGTGTTCGAATTACAATAACAGACTCCGTCCGGCTGAGGTATTTATAAGAGAAGACGGAAAAGCTGTTCTCACAAGAAAGAGAGATACTCTTGAACAGCTCCTTGAAAATTATATTAAACTGTAAATAAATTATTATGTACATTGCATATTATTGCACTGTAAAAGAGGAGGGTTTTTATGTCACCGAAGGAAATTTACAAGGAAAAGCTGGCTCAGAAAATTATAAAGGGGCTTAACAAAAGAAATATGGAGGGGCATTATGCCCCCACAAAAGAAGAGGTGCTGAAAACCGCCCTTGAGATTATTCCCCAAGGGGCAAGTATTTCGTGGGGCGGCTCCGAAAGCATTAAGGAAGTCGGTGTTCTTGATGCCGTAAAGTCCGGAAACTATATTGTTTATGACAGGGATTCGGCAAAGTCTCCCGAGGAGAGAACGGAAATAATGAGAAAGGGTATGTTTGCCGATTTTTACTTAGGCAGCTCCAATGCAATAACCTATGACGGAGAGCTTGTAAACATAGACGGTATGGGCGGCAGAGTGGCAGCCTACATATGGGGACCGGAAAATGTACTTTTGTTTGTAAGCCTTAACAAGGCAGTGGGCACTATTGAAGAAGGAGTAAACAGAGTGAGAAACTGCGCCGCTCCGCCAAACGCCGAAAGGCTTAATTTAAACACACCCTGCAGGGCAACAGGGCTTTGCGGAAACTGTTTAAGCGCCGATACAATTTGTTCACAGCTTGTTGTGACAAGGTTTTCTAAAATTAAAAACAGGATAAAGGTTATACTTATAGGGGAAGAATCGGGTTATTGATCGGAAATATTAACAGGGAAGGTATACAGTGAACAGGGCGAAAAAAAGATTAAGAAAAAAACACATATCTACATTTCAATTTACAATTTTGGGCTTTGCGGGGGTTATACTGGGCGGCTGTTTTCTGCTTATGCTGCCGGTTTCTTCCAAATCGGGCAGTTTCACAAGCTTTTGGGACGCTCTCTTTACGTCAACCTCGGCGGTCTGCGTTACGGGGCTTGTTGTACAAAATACGGCAACATACTGGTCGGGTTTCGGTCAGCTTGTAATTTTGCTGTTGATTATGGCAGGAGGTATGGGTGTTATTACAATAAGAGCCGGTCTTTTGATTTTAGCCGGACGAAAGCCCGATTTGGCTCAGAGAAGCGCTATGCAGGACAACTACGCCGCTTTGAAACTGATAGGCATAGTCAATCTTATGTCCTTTATTTTAAAGGTTTCTCTCGGTGTGGTATTTTTGGGGGCAGTTTGCTTTGCTTTTGAGTTTATACCTCGGTTCGGCTTTTTTAAGGGGCTGTGGTTTTCTGCTTTTCACTCTGTTTCCGCCTTTTGTAATGCCGGGTTTGACCTTATGGGCAGTGAAATTCCCTATTCGTCCCTTATGGGCTTTTCGGGGAATGTTATTGTAAATATAACTGTTATGCTGCTTATTATAATCGGCGGAATAGGCTTTGTAACCTGGTATGACATAAAAGAATACGGCTTTAATTTCAAAAAATACGGTATACAGACGAAGGTTATTCTTTGTACGTCGGCTGCTTTGATTTTCTTTCCCGCTGTTTTCTTTTTTGCTTATGAATACGGCGGTATGGGGCAGGAGGCTTTTCTCTGCGGCTTGTTTCAGTCTGTAACGGCAAGAACAGCCGGCTTTAACACAACGGATTTGACTCTTTTCAGCGAAGGGAGCATAATGATTATGATAGTGCTTATGCTGATAGGGGGTTCTCCCGGGTCAACCGCCGGAGGTATGAAAACAACAACGATTTCGGTTCTCGTTAAATCCGCCTTTTCGGTTTTTAAGAGGAAGGACAGTACGTCATTTTTCGGCAGAAGAATTTCCGATGATATTGTTAAAAATGCATCGGCTACCTTCTTTATGTATATAACTCTGTTTTTGACAGGAGCAATTATAATAAGCTGTGTTGAAGGTCTGCCTCTTATGAGCTGCCTTTTTGAAACAGCCTCGGCAATAGGCACTGTGGGCTTAAGTCTTGGGCTTACGCCGGAGCTTGGCTTTGTTTCAAGGCTTATACTTATATTTTTAATGTTTTTGGGAAGAGTAGGGGGTCTTACTCTTGTATATGCTGCGGTTTCAACTAAAAAGAGAAATTTGGCGGAATATCCCAAAGGAAAAATCACCGTAGGATAAGAGAGGGAGGTTTTTATGAAAACTGTTTTACTTATAGGCTTGGGCAGATTCGGTTATCACGCCGCCGTAAAGCTTAACGAGCTTGACCATCAGGTTATGGCTATTGACGATGATGAAAAAATGGTTGACAGGGCGCTGCCGTATGTTACGAATGCCCTTATAGGAGACAGCACAGATGAGGATTTTATGAGGTCATTAGGGGTTGAAGACTATGACCTTTGTCTTGTGGCAATAGGAAATAACTTTCAAAGCTCTCTTGAAACAACCTCTCTTCTTAAAGAGTTAGGGGCAAAGCTGGTTGTTTCAAGGGCGGCGACAGATACACAGGCTAAGTTTTTGGCAAGAAACGGCGCCGACCACGTAATCTATCCCGAGAAACAGCTTGCCGACTGGACGGCTATGCGCTATACTTCGGATCATATGTTCGATTATTTTGAATTAACACAGGACTATGCCATTGTTGAGGCGGCAATTCCTCAAAACTGGAGGGGGAAAACAATAGGGCAAATCGACATAAGGAAAAAATACGGCATAAATGTTTTGGCAATTAAGAAAAATGACTCAATAAATATGAATTTGACAACGGAAACAGCTTTTGACGGCAGTGAAAGAATTCTTGTTTTGGGTACATTTAAAGATGTTCGTAAATGTTTTAAAATGAATTAATGACGGCAAAAAGCGAGACTGTGGATAACTCTTTATCTTGAGTTATCCACTATTTCTTTGAACAGGGCAAGCTGGTCGGGGCTTTTTTCGAACATAAATTCGGGGTGCCACTGAACAGCCTGTATGAATTTTTTATCAGGCATATATACTGCCTCGGTAAGTCCGTCTTCTGAAACCGCCATAGGGGAAAGGGCAGGGGCAAGAGTTTTCACTACCTGATGATGGTAGGAGTTTACTTCAAGGCTGTCTTTTTTAAGCAGCTTATGAAGAGGTGTGTTTTTAAGTATGGTTACACTGTGACAGGGAACATCATAGGGCGGTTTCATATGATGGTCAATGCCGGTCGGGTGTTCTTTGGGCAGGTCTTTATAGAGTGTTCCACCTAAAAGTGCGTTCATAAGCTGAATTCCACGGCAGATTCCCAAAACGGGCTTGTCATATTTAAGGCAAAGCCCGAAAAGCTCTGTTTCGAGAGAGTCTCTGTCTTTGTTAATATCTACACAGTCGGAAGTAAGCTTTTCTCTGTATATTTCCGGATTTACGTCATTCCCACCCGTAAAGAGAAAGCCGCCGCACAGACTGAAAATTTCTTCTATATCATTTTTATCGGCTTTTAAGGGCAGAATTAAGGGAATGCCGCCGGCGGCTGTTATGCCTTCCATATAGCCGGGAACCATCCATATACTGTCTCTGCCGCTGTCGAAAAGGGGAGTTACTCCTATAACAGGTTTCATATTTACCTCCAAAAAAATAAAAAACGGCGGAAAAACCGCCGCTTTGCAGTAAGATTATGATTATGTGCTTAAAATATTATAACACTGTTTTTTAATTATTCAATGATTATTAAGAAAAATTTAATGATTTTTATTCGAAAGTG
>JAJQBF010000127.1 GCA_021203425.1 Clostridiales bacterium
GTAATATGTGTGTACATGGTAGTCAGCAAACATAAAAAAACTCCTTTCTGCAATCTTTTTGATTAAAAAAATAATATCATAAAGCAAAACCTGTTTCAAGGGGTATTTTCAGGAGAAGAAGGTCTCCTGCGGTTTTTTGTGCAAATTGCAAAAAAAATCAAAGGAAAAATTGTGCACAAGGGAAAATCTTAAATTGGCACAAATTTGTGCTTGAAAAAATATTTTTCTTGTGATATGATTTATTTAAGTTAAGAAAACAAAGCAATAAAGGGCTTGTTACTGTTAAATCAGCAAAACCAAACTTAAATAGCCGAGGTATATTATATACCTCGTTCTGAGGGGAAATGCTGTTTTTAGTTTGGCTTTTTTTATGCCTGTTTGCCGAAAATCGGGCTATGGGTGAATAAAATGAAGGTAAAAAGGATTTTAAACAACAATGCAATAACCTCAACCAACAAATACGGTCAGGAAATCATAATTATGGGCAGCGGCATAGGTTGGAGACAGAAACCCGGCGAGCCCGTAGATGAAAATAAGATCGAAAAGATTTTCCATATGGATACGGCAACTTCTACAGCAAAGCTGAAACAGCTTTTTTTGGAAGTTAAAATAGAATCCATAATGGCCAGCTCCGAAATAATAGACTATGCAAAGGCTAATTTGGGAACTGAACTTAAAAAGAATATTTATATCACCCTTACCGACCATATAGATTTTGCCGTTGAACGCTGTTCAAAGGGAATAAGCTTTAAATCAGCTTTGTTATATGAAATTAAAACACTGTATGCAAAGGAATATAATGTAGGGCTGTACGCTCTCGACATCATTAAAAAGCATATAGGGGTTGAACTTCCGAAGTCCGAGGCGGCATCAATTGCTCTGCATCTTGTAAATGCCGAATATGACGGCAATATGGCTCACACAGAGGCGGCAATTGATATTGTTTCAAGCTCTCTTAACATGGTCCGTCTTTTAACGGGAAAAGCCTTTGACGAGTCTTCCCTTGACTATCAGCGTTTTTTAACTCACCTTCTGTTTTTTGCCCAAATGGTTTTAAGCAACAAAACCCTTGACAATCAGGGAGATTTTTTGTACAACTCTATGAAGGAAGGCTACCCCGAGGAATTTTGGTGTGCCGAGAAGATTGTCAAATATGTAAACAGGCAGTATGAGGCAAATGTGGGCAAGGAAGAAGTAACATTTTTAACCGTCCACATAGCAAGAATTACCGGAGGTCAAAAAAGCGAAAAGACAGAATAAGCATAAAATTGTATGATTTTACCGGGCAGCAACGGCGCCGCAGCCCCGGATAAACATAAAGCAACATCAAAACTTATTATACTTTAACAAATAAGGAGGAATATCTATGGCAGCAGTAAGAGATTACGCTAAACTCGCAAGAGACATTAAAGATGCAGTAGGTGAGTCTAACATTATCAATGTATCACACTGTGCAACCAGACTTCGTTTGGTTCTTAAACAAAGCCCCTCAGAGGCAGTAACAAAACAAATTTCATCTATGCCCGCTGTTATTCAGGTTGTTGAAAAAGGCGGTCAGTATCAAATCGTTATAGGAACTCACGCAAAGGACGTTTATTCCGAGCTTTCCAAAATTATGAATATAGACGAAGCAGCTGCTCCTGCAGTAAAGCAGAGCCTTATAAACAGAATCATTGCCGCAATGTCGGCTGTTTTTGCTCCCTTCGTTTATATTCTTGCCGCAGCCGGTTTTGTTCAGGGCTGTTTGATTATAGCAATACACCTTTTCCCGGCTTTTGCCAACACAGGTACATATGAAGTTTTAAGCTTTATATCATGGACACCTTTCACATTTTTGCCTGTTTTGATTGCTATTACGGCCTCAAAACACTTTAAGTGTAATACATACATAGCTGTATGGTGTTGTATGGCGCTTGTAAACAGCTCATGGGCAGATATAGCAGCCCGTATAGCCGACGGCGAAACAATCAAGTTCATCATTTTCAATATGGCTGAGACAACCTATACATCAACTGTTCTTCCGCCTCTTTTCCTTGTGCTTGTGCTGTCATATCTTGAACATTTCCTTGAAAAGCACATTCCCGACGTTATGAAGGCTATAGCTATTCCCTTTATATGCGCAATAATTATGGTTCCGGCTACAATTATAATACTCGGCCCCATTTCAGACATTCTTGCAAACGCTCTTGCATCAGGTTATAACTTCCTTGCAAACAATGTTCCCGTACTTGCAGCAAGTATAGTAGGTGGTGTATGGCAGGTTCTCGTTATTTTCGGTGTTCACTGGGGTTTTACTCCTATGATTATGGCGAATTTCGCAAACAACGGCTGTGACTCATTCCAGACTTTCCAGACCTGTGCCGTTACCGCTCAGGCAGCGGCTTGTTTCGGTGTATTCCTTAAAACAAGAAATAAAGATATCAAACATGTATCTCTTTCAGCCGGCTTAACAGGTATCTTCGGTATTACGGAGCCTGCCATCTACGGTGTTACTCTTCGCCTTAAAAAGCCCTTTATTTGCGGCTGTATTGCCGGCGCCATAGGTGCAGTTATTATTTCTTTTTTCCATACAATGTACTATGCTTTCGCAGGTCTTCCGGGACTTCTTACCACAGTAAACGCTATAAGCGACACAAATTCAATGTCATTTATAGGTATGCTTATAGGTGTTGCGGTTACAATAGTAGTTACAATAGTATTAATCCAGATTGTAGGCTGTGACGAGCCTGAAATAGCTCCCGCAGAAACAGATAAGGCAGAAACCGTTTCCTCATCGGATAGATAAGACAGACGAGGCTGTTGTTTACTCTCCTCTTAAGGGCGAGGCAAAAGCCATTGAAGAAGTAAACGACCCCACATTCTTACAGGGTATATTAGGTCAGGGTGTTGCAATTATCCCCTCTGAAGGCAAGCTTTACGCTCCCTTTGACGGAACCGTTGCATCTGTTTTTGACACAAAACACGCCATCTGCCTTGAAAACGGCTCTGGTGTTGAAATGATAATCCATATAGGCTTAGACACAGTAAATTTAGGCGGAAAATATTTTACGGCTAAGGTTAAGGCTGAAGACAAGGTTAAGAAGGGCGATCTGCTTATAGAATTCGACCTTGCGGCAATTAAGAAGGAATATGACACAATAACACCTGTTTTAGTTACAAATGCCGATGATTTCAGTGAAATAGTTCCCTTAAAGACATCGGGTACGGTTAAAGTAGGCGAACCGGTAATCAAGATTAAATAATATACAATTTATTTTAAGGAGGAATTTATATGGCATTACCTAAGAATTTTTTATGGGGCGGTGCTGTTGCGGCTCATCAGCTTGAAGGAGGCTGGAACGAAGATGGCAGAGGACCCAGTGTAAGCGACGTTCTCACTGCCGGAGCACATGGAGTTCCCCGAAGAATTACAGACGGAGTTATAGAAGGGGAGAGATATCCCAATCACAAGGGAATAGACTTTTTCCACACATATAAAGACGACATTGCCCTTTTCGGCGAGCTGGGTTTTAAGTGTTTCCGTACTTCAATTTCATGGAGCAGAATCTTCCCCGTAGGCGATGAAGAAGAGCCAAACGAAGCAGGTCTTAAGTTTTACGACGATATGTTTGATACAATGCATAAATACGGCATTGAACCTGTTATAACATTAAGCCACTTCGAAATGCCTTATGGTTTGGTTAAAAAATACGGCGGCTGGATGAACCGCAAGGTTGTTGACTTTTTCGTACACTATGCTGAAACGGTTATGGAAAGATATAAGGACAAGGTTAAATATTGGATGACCTTTAACGAAATAAACAACCAGAGCAACACAGACATTGACATTTTCGGCTGGGCAAACTCCGGAATCAAATTTTCCGAGTTTGACGACCCTAAGAAGGCTCTTTATCAGGTTGCTCATCATGAGCTTGTAGCCTCTGCTCTTGTTGTTAAGAAGGGACACGAAATTAACCCGAATTTTATGATAGGCTGTATGTGTTCTTATGTTCCTTATTATCCCTATTCATGTAATCCCGATGATGTTATGCTTGCAAATGAATCTATGCATGAACGCTATTATTTTATGGACGTTCACTGCAGAGGCTATTACGGAGCATATGCTAAAAAAGCATGGGAAAGAGAAGGAAACGCTCCTGTTATGGAACCCGGCGACGAGGAAATCCTCAAAGAGGGGAAGGTTGACTATATAGGTTTCAGCTATTATATGTCAAATGCCGTTAAGGCAGATCAGGTTATTGAAAACACAGACGTAAACGGCGGAAATGCCCACACTATTCCCAATCCCTATGTAAAGGCATCGGACTGGGGCTGGCAGATTGACCCTGTCGGACTTCGCTATTCTCTTAACGCAATGTATGAACGCTATCAGCTGTCCTTATTTATTGTTGAAAACGGTTTCGGTGCAATAGACAAGCTGGAAGAAGACAACACCTGTGACGACAGCTACAGAATCGATTATCTTAAGGCACATATTCAGGAAATGAAGAAAGCCGTTGAGATTGACGGCGTAGATTTAATGGGCTATACCCCTTGGGGCTGTATCGATGTTGTTTCATTTACAACCGGTGAACTTCGTAAGCGCTACGGTTTCATATATGTAGACTTAAACGATGACGGAACGGGAACAGGCAACCGTTATAAGAAAAAATCCTTCGAGTGGTATAAGAAGGTTATTGCCACAAACGGAGAGGAACTTTAAAATCAGGAGGCAAACAAATGACAAGCTTTAATTATGTAATAACAGACGAAGTGGGAATTCACGCAAGACCGGCAGGTCTTCTTGTTAAAGCCGCTAAGGCTCTTTCATCAAAGGTAGTTATAAAAAACGGCGCCAACCAAGTCAGCAGACGCAACTAAGCTTATGGCTCTTATGAGCTTGGGGGTAAAAAAAGGCAACGAAGTAACCGTTGAGGTAACAGGGGCAAATGAAACTGCCGACGCAGCCGAAATTAAAACCTTTTTTGAGAATAATCTTTAATCCCGATTTATAATATGGAAAACGTCCTCAAAATGCTGATAATTCAGCACTTTTGGGGACGTTTTGGATTTCGGAATATGATATACTTTGAGGCGTTTATTTCAGGCAAAAATTTTGTTAATTAATACTGATCTTTTGATAGCACCGATAAATCCGTCCATAAGCAGATTGATACAAATAGAAGGAACGCTATCTTCCCCGAAAACAAATTTAAGTCTGCTTTGGAGAAGGGGAGATAAAAACTCCTACGGCTCAGCCCATGCTTTTCGCAAATTTGAGCCACTGTTATTTTTTCAACACAGTTTTTGTATAAAACAAGACAAAGCAGTTCGAAAAGTCTGTTTCCGAATAATCTTAAAAATCGAATATGTCTGGTTATTTGAGCATAAATTCAGACAAACCCGAACGCTGAGTAATATTAAGCTTTCGAAAAATACACGTAATTTGTGAGCTTACGGTATTTACTGAAATGTTAAGATGGGAAGCTATTTCTTTGTTAGTCCAGCCCTTTGACGCAAGCATAGCAACAGAAAATTCAGTGGCTGTTAAATTATCGGCAACGTACTGATCTGTTAGGGTATTATGTGTTTTCTCCAACCGACCGAAAAACAGTGTGTAATATTTATTATACGTTTAAATTCATCGGGGTAGTCCCTTTTCATAACCGATTCGAGCATACCGCCCAAAAGCCCGTGATGCTCACTGAAACCTTTTATCATATCGTCCGGCTGAGCAATTTTCCACGCTTCCAAAAGATGATATTTTGCCGATTTCATATCCTTTATATTTACATAACCCATTACAGCTGCAAGGTGCAGATAGATTGAAGATATGGGATAGTTTTTTTCCTCAAGGGTAAGAGCAGTCTCTGCTACAGCGATACAGGAAACATACTGCCCGTTAAGATAGAGAGCATGGGCTTTTATGTAAAGAGCAAACAGGCGGATACCTGTGGGCAGCATAGGCAAAATGTGTTTTGTGGAGTCGATGTCCTTCGGCAAGGGCAAATGAAGAAGAACACTTGCAGTTACGTATATAAATACCGCATAGGATTTGTATTGGGGTGAATTATTTTCATCGGCTGATTCGGCAGCCTCAAATATATGAATTATAGCCTGTTTTGTTCTCAATATTTTGTCAAGGTCAAGGTTTGCAAATGCATAAATCAAACAGGTCGAAAGACTTACTGCAAGGTCTTTGGCTGTAAGATAATTTTCGACTATGTATGATGCTTCATCGGGTCGGCCGCTGAAATAATAATATTCCGCAAGAGCAATATTCCGCATATCTTCGTCGCTGATTTTTTTGACGGTCTCCAAAGCCGAACCAGGTTCATAAGCTGTGTTTATCAGAATAAAAGAAATTGCGGCAAATGGTGTGCTCAAATCGGATTTCGAGGCAAAAATTATTATCTTGGCTCTTATGACAAAATAGAGGAAGCGATTGAAGCGAGGAAACGTGCTGAAGTAATGCATGATGAATTTATCGATTGGTATTATAATGTTTATTTACCCTCGAATAAAGGGAACTATTTTACAGAGGCAGCAGCCGAAACCGTATATAGCTGACAGATGAAATAAATTCGACAGCAGCCGTTAAACGGCTGATTATTATTACTTATTATTATAAACAACACGACATTTAATATGTCGAACATTATACAGATCACCGGATTGAGGAAAATCATTCAGTGATTCAGGGGGTGTATAAATATGAAAATTACCGCAAGATTTTTTGCGTTCCTTCTTTCATTAATTTTGTCACTTCAGAGCTTTGTCATTTGCAGTTATGCAGAAGAAGAGGAATTTGTCGAAGAAACCTATGAATCGGTTGATGAATCCGATGACGGCGGCAGCGGCGAACTTTATGCCGATGGCGGTGAAACGCCGGAAAATGATTTGACGGAGGAAACCGAAGATGAGGTTTTTGAGGATTCGGGTGACATTCTGACTCTGTCGGAGCTAATCTCCGAGGAAGAGGAAACGATTGAAGTTTCGGAGGAGCAGGAGGAAGAAACAGCCGAAGTTTCGAAAAAAGCGGAGGAAGAAAACGCAAACGGAGAAATAGAAGGATTAATAATAGAAGAAACAGAAACACAGACCGAAACGGAATCTGCATCGGCAGCTGTTATAAGCGGCTCAGAGGAGGAAACCGTTTCCGAAGAAATAACAGAAGAGGAAACGGAAACGGCGGTTTCGGAGGAGGAAATCTCCGCTGCAGCGGAAACGGAAAACTCAGGTGAAACGGAAAACAATTCGGAATCTTTGGGTAGCTCAGGCGGCGGAGGTACGGCAAATACAAACCAAACTGAAACTGTAAACAATGCCAGGCTTCGTGTGTCGGCCAACGCTGTCTATACTGTTACTTTAAACGCAGGCGGAGGCACTTTTTCAAACAGTGACTGGACGGATAACGGCGACGGTACATATTATATTAACTTAGATTCAAACGGCAGCATAACCCTGCCTGCGGCAGACGAGCTTACAAAAACGGGCTATTCCCTTGCCGGCTGGAGTACGGCAGAAGGCAGCACATCTGTTGTTTACGCTTCCGGGGCTGAAATTGCCTTCGAAGACTTGTCGGGAAATCTCTCTCTTTGGGCTGTGTGGAGAGTCGGCTTTACCGCTACCCTTGCTTTAAACAGCGGCAAGCTTAAAAGCGATAACTGGACAGCAAATACCGATGGCACATACAGTACTGTCTTATACAGCGGAACAAACCAGTATCTTACCCACAGCGTAACTTTGCCGACATCGTCAGAGCTTACACTCAGCGGCTATAAGCTTTCGGGCTGGTGCAAAACAAACAGCAGCAATACGGCAGACTATCTTCCCGGAGATACAATCAACTATGATGATCTTACGGACAGCCTGAATCTTTGGGCTGTGTGGGAGATTGAAAGCTATACCGTTATATTCAAATCCGTCGCAGACGGAGATACTTTGTGGCAGATTGACATAGAATATGGCACAGCGCTTTGGAATGACAAATCTGTTTCTCCGTGGGACGATGATGACGTTGTATGGACGTATTATGACGAAAACGGAGACGAAATTGTTTCCGTAACAACTGATTCGGACGGAAATATAGTAGACGGGAAGACCGGCAAATCTCCGGCCTACGGCAGTGCAAGCATCAAAATCTATGATGACGATACGGAAAAAACCGAGATTACAAAGGTTTTCGACATTCAGACCGATAATGGCGGCGATACGACAATATTTATCTACTATACATTTACATATGAAAACGAAAAATGGTTTACCGCTGCTGAGGGGATAGTCCCCGACAAGAACGGCTATACCTTCAGAGACTGGTATATGATTTATCCCGTTTTGGACGATACGTTAATAGAAGATGACGACACCATATTCATTGCCAGATATATAGATACAGGCGGCTATGTGGCTGCCGTAAATTACAGATATTCTTCAAAAACCATAGCGGCAACTTCCGATAACATTATTTTAAGCTATGACTCCTATGTAACCGGCAATTATGTATATGCGAAGGTTACTGCCAATGTTATTGACGGCTATGTTCCCACTTTGATTTCAAGCTCGGACGAAGGTGTTTATCTGGGCGAATATGACCCTAACTTGGAAGTGACGGAATACAGCTATACGGATATAGTTAACACAGAGGGAACAGAGGTAATTTCCCAAAAAGACGGTAACACATATATATATTATATAAGAATCGATATAACAGAAACTACATTTACAGGCTCCGACGGCGAAACTGTTGACGGTACAGACAACGCAACAGTTCACTATGTAACATTTACGGTAGTTTATGACCCCGACCCTGCGGGCTACAGAGTAAATTATTTCAGAGAGCTTGATTTAGCTGCTTATAATGAAAGAGCAAACGCTTCCATAACTTCCGGTCACACAAACACTTATGAGCTTTTTGAAAGCGATGAGGTTACTGTTAATTATGTCAGTTCTGACGGCAGCTATGTTTGGACGCATACCTGGTATACCGTCTATACGGAAGAAACATGGGCGAAAGTGCTTGAAGATAACGGCTACAGTGCTGTGGACTACCCCTTAGAGGTGGAACTGGGAAAGACAGCTGTTACAACTACAAATAATGAGGGCGACAGCGTTGTATATTATTACTACGAAAATAACAGTTCCATAGCGGCAGTTCTCGGCTTAACGGCATATTATCATGATTATCAAACTGACAGTGTTGAATACCGTACGGGCGATACATTCTACCCCGAAGATATTACCAATAATTCAAACAGCTATGATGGCTATGTTTTGGGAACAGGCTCTCAAAGTATAATTTCAATGGGCTATGAGCTTGTGACAGCTTATGACAATAACATAAGGAGTATTTTCTATAACAGAGCCGATTATCATGTTTATTATATTACAAACAGTGACTCTGCAACGATTGAAAACGAGCTTTATGTTTACGGAGACAAAGTGGAATATCCTTCGGAGTCGGACGCTGCAAGACAGGGCTATACTCTCGATACAGGCGAGGGTGGCAGGGGCTGAATTTGCTATACAGATATTCCGTCTCTTTATATTGACCCGACAGAGGTTTTATACGCAGGAACAAACGGCTCGGGATATAAGCCCGACACTATGCCTGCCTGCGACCTTTATGCTGTGGCTCAGTGGAAGGTGGCTCAGGTAAGCGTAACTATGAATCTTTACCGTGAAGCCGCAAACTATGTAGATCACGTAAACGAATATCAGGTAGACATAGGTCCGGATTCAAGCTATGTTAAAGACAGCAGCGAGAAATATATAAAATTTGACACAGGCGGAAATGTGACAGATTCGACAACATATGCCTTTTCGGCTGAAGATATTTTCTTCTCAACAGGCGATATAATAACAGTTTCCGATGTTTCAAAGGGAATAGAAGACTATTACGAGGGAAATATAAACCAGTATGATGACTACAGTGATAAGACGTCTGATGAGTGTAAGTCCTATATGCTGGGCTATTTAACAGCTTATCTGTATGATCAGTATGTCGGTGATATGGAATATTTTACCTACAGCAAGTCATATACCACAAGCTCGGCGGTAAACAATTCTACTATAGAGGTTGAATATGACAACAGCACCGACGTCAGAGTGCTTTATGAAAGAAACTGGTATGTTTTAGAAATGTTCTTGGGCAGACGGTCGGGAACCACAAGCTTTACTTATCAGGTGCCTACGAATGTAACCGGAAATACGGGAACATTTGCAACGGCAGGCTGGAATGAAGCACAAACCGTAACCGTCGGCAACAATAATGCCGATACACTTGATGCAGCTTATCTGCCGCAGATAAAAGAGAACAGCAACAATATAGTAACGTATACGAATACTAATTCCGATGGTGACAGCTTTACATATTTTAAGTATGCTCCGGATAATTACCACGATCTTTGGTCTAAACAGACTATATATGCCGACGGCAGTTCAAGATATTTGGGGCCTTACGGCTTGTTTACAGACGATTATGAGGTGACATCGGGAGGAACAACATATACCTGTTCCGTTTACTACATATACGCTAAATGGGGCGCTGAAATATCGGAGCTTTGGCCCACACTTGACAACAGTGTGTATATATCTTACCCCTCGACTTACTCTAAGTCTTATATATCCATGGGCTCCAACTATTATTCCCACTATCGTGATGTAAACAGCAATCCCTGTATATTGAATGTTTATTCCGAAATGTCAAGTGAGCTTCTCACCATAGGAAACAGCTATACTTCATATGCTGACAGCGACGGCATAATTACTTTGAGCGGAACACTTAAGGCTGCCGGAGCAACAACGGCAAGCGACGCAGGCTTTAACCCCGGTGTGAATTCCGACGGCAAAACAAGCAGTGATACGAATGCTGTTGTTCATGCCGCAAACGTAAACCACAGAATGATTTCCTACTGGTTTAGTTGGGCATATACATACTACTATTATTTCCTTGTTGAAGCAATAGACGGAACTATTACCGACTATGATTATACGATTCCGTCAAGCTACATAAGCAACAGCGGCACCAATATACGAAATACTGCATATCAAACTCTATACACTGACAACACCGCCAACGGAATTGCTTCGGGTACTGTTGTAAGAGTTGACTACGGAAACAGTGTCTATAAATATTATATTGTGCAGTCGGGTCCTTTGGCTCAGAACTCGACAAATACCGCTCCAAATCAAACGCAGCCCGGTTTTTCAGGCTGTGAATCCCTGGGAAAGGCCTATTATTCAACAAGTTACACCAGCAACGGAACCATATACTTCTTCTATGACAGAGAAAGATATGACGTGACGCTGTCAAACAGAGGCAGTACAAACAGCGAGTATATGCCCCCTGCGGATATTTTGACACAGACTATATACCTTTCCGACGAAACAACAACCACTCTTGCGGCTCAGGGTTTCGAAATAAGAGAAGACGACAACGGAGATCAGCAGACGGGCACGGTTTCATATACCGTAAACGGCAGTACCTACAGCTACACCTACTGTCAGCTTCAGGTTAAATACGGCACCAACTCTGAGGCTCTTGCTTATCTCAGCAGCAATCTTTACGGCAACAGCGGCTATCCTATGTCGCTTGCCGATTATGACGGCGACCTATATGACAACTATGTGGCGCTGTCCTACACTCTTGACACAAAAGGCAAGGGTACATGGACCTTTGACAAGTGGTACAGAGACAGTGCCCATACTACAAACGCATGGGACGACGGCGATACTGACGCAACCTACACCCAGTATGCATACTGTGACTATACACTTTATGCAGGCTGGACGTCTCCCGAATATGCCTTTAACTTCCATCTCGGAAGAGGCTCTTATGCCCTTTACGGCATAGACGATTCAAACAGCGATATTTACAAAATGATTTGGATTTTTGCCGTTTCGCCCAATGCAAACGTAGCCGATGAGCTTCAAGACTACGGTTATACCGAATATGTTTCGGAAGGCGGCTATATGGACAGACCCATCGAGCCTATACTCTACGGCTATGAGTTTAACGGCTGGTATTATTTCAATGAAAACACCGGCACTGTCAAAAAGGTTTTATCTCTCAAGCATAGCCGACCCCAATATGGAGCTTGATATTTACGAGGCAGGCTATACATACACAGACGGCTACGGCGTTGTAAGATACCTAATGGACGACAACGACGGCAAGGGTCTTTATTATGATGACAATGTAAGGGGCTTAAGATATATCTTCGGTGAATCCTCGCCTATTTACGGTGAAACGAATGTTTATGCCTCATATATAAATGCGGACGCAGAAGAATATGCCGTTTGGCACGTAATTAAAGTCTCAGACGTAGATCCGGAACTGGGCATCGATACGTCAGGGTATAATATAATTACCTTAACCGCAGACGGCGTTGAAACGGAATATTATCTTATAGCCGAAGACGACAACACGAACCAAAAGGACAACGAAACCTACTCGGTATATTCCAAAACAAACCTGACAACCACAGGCTCGGAGGGAATCTGTTATTTCATACCTGCTGTACTGAGCAGAAATGTCACAATTGACAGAACTCTCTACCCCACAGCGGCTGAAAACAGCGGAACTTATATATACAGCTATGCCGGTTTAGGCTATGAGGGGGACGGATATATCTTTTCCACCACAACTCCCATAGTGACAAACTACAGCGAGACTGTAGACGGTACGACATACAGCACAACAACAACGGAAGAGAAATATACTTTCTATGTTATTCATGAATATTCCGTAACCACAAACTTAAGCTATACTGTCAGATATGTGGATTTAACCAAGCTTTATGCCCTTTATCCCGCAGCCGATTATCCTGATTTGTATGACGAAGACGGATATTTGACAAGATATGTTGATCTCAGCGATGAAGATACGGATAGTTTATCGGTATCGAGCGAAAAAACAGGCAGATTGACAGATTTAAGCAACATTACAAACCTGAGCGTTACCGAATCTGCAAAGACAGTCCAAGGGTATAATCTTCTCGGAAACTGGCAGGAGGAGCTTACGCTTTTGGCGGAATCTGAAGAAAACAACATCTACTTCTACTACCAGTCCGTCGATTATGACGCATATTATCTGCTGACATATTATATTATGAACAGCAAGAATGTCTATGACGGCTCCAGAAAGGTAGAAATTCAATATATGCCCGGTATTCACGCTTCTATGATCTATGCCGATACACTGGCTGAAGAGTGGTATAATTATATCTATAACGCAACGACAAACTATAATACCGGCTATCCGCCCATTATAACCGTAACCGACACTGACAACACAGGTGTCACAACGGTGACAATTTATAAGGTTTATGACGGAAATGTCTATATTGTAGCTGATGAAAACGATGACCCGTTAACAGAGGGAACATTGGTTTCCAAAACCGAATTTATGGAAGTGCTTGAGGAAATTTTTGAAGGCACAGCCTATGACAGCGGTACAACCGGCAGTTCCTACGTTGTTGTGGACAGAAATGATACCGAAAGGTTTATGAATGTCTATATGAGATACGGCTCACTTAAGATAATTAAGTATGACGAAGACGGAAACACCCTTGATGGGGCAGGTTTCCAGCTGGTTCAGATGTATGACGAGACAACAAGCGGTGCAGCGGTTGTAACCAACACAGTAACAACCTATAATGTAACAACAGGGGCCGACGGAACTTATACGCTCTATAATCTGCCCTTGGATCAAAACTATTATTATGTACTTACTGAAACTACCGCCCCCGGCGAAGGCTATCAGCTTTTGAAAGAGCCCGTTACACTGTACGTACCCTATGTCTCCACAGATGAGCTTAACGGCAAGTATGACTACAGTGAAACTATAAACGGAGTAACCTATTATTACTGGTATGACGTGACCTGCGATGTAACCGACTCGGCTAAATTCGACATACCGAGTACCGGCGGAGGAACCCTTACGAGAACAATAGCTTTCGGCTCAGGGTTGATCTTCTTGTCGATACTGTTGATGATGATGTTCGGTGATTCGCCCGAAAAGCGCAGGAAGAAGGTGAACTGCTGACGATGATTAAAGAGGATTAAAAAAGTGTAATTTAACCTGACAGATGGAAAAAACAATGAAAATCAGAAAGAGGTGTAAAATAATGAAAAACATTAGTTTAAAAAGAATTATAGCCTTAATGTGCAGCTTGGTAGTGCTTTTTGCTATGTTCAGCATAAACGTGATTAGCACAGCCGCTGATACTACATCTACCTCTACCTTTGGCACTTACACAACAGGTACACTGGATAAACAAGGTTGACTCAAACAACAACGCCATTGAGAATGTAGGCTTTTCAACCATACAGGTAGCCGAGATAGTTCAGGTTACACAGGAAATATCAACCGGTGTATATGAAACATCACTTATGTTCCTGCTTACAGATGCCGGCAAAGCCCTTTTCGGAGATCACGATACATATGGTTCTTATTTATATGGCGAAGGAACTGCATACAGCACTGACCCCATTACTGTTTACTGCTATTCCTCAGATGAACTTCAGGATGCCTTAGACGCTCTTATCGCAGCCTCAACTGCATCTGACTACAGCGACATTGCAACATACCTCAATACTACTTTAGCTGCAAGCTACGATGTTTACAGCGGCCTTACAGATTCCAACGGTGTTCTTGAAGTCAACAGCGGAAATGCAATTCCCATAGGTGTTTATCTTGTAGTTGAAGATACTACATTAAACAATGCCAGTACAGTAACAAAGATAAACGGCAGTGAAGTTGAAATTGACGAGATTGCAAGACCTTTCCTTGTAACAGTTCCCCAGACAGAATATGACAGCAATAACAGCCAGTATGTATGGCAGTATGACGTAACAGTTACACCCAAGAACGTTGTTTACAGTTCTTCAAAGAAGATATATGATGAAGACGGTAATCCAACATCTTCCGTAAGCGTAGGCGAAACATTCGAATACAGAATTTCTGCTGAAATCATCGAAACCAACAGCGATTCGGCATACACAAGCTATGTACTTACCGATACTGCGGCAGACGGCATTGAGTATCTGAATATGGATAATTTGACTGACTTCATAAAGATTTATCTTGATAATGACGACAGCGGTGCGTATAATTCAGGTGATACACTATTTACATATAGTACAGACTATACAGTCGATATAGTAGACAACGGAACAAGCGGAATTTCAGTTACGGTTACATTTACAGATGCCGGTCTTGCAATTCTTAACGCAGTAACAGGTACTACAGACATATATTTTGAATATTATGCCTATCTTTCAAAAGAAGCCGGAACAACAGGTTTGGTAAACTCCGCTAAGATTGATTATACATGTAATAATGGCTCAGGCGGCAGCGATGACCCCGATGATCCTAAGGTTTATACCTACAGCATCGACCTTACAAAGGAATTTGCAGAGGCTTTGACTACTCCTGCTGACGCATCAGGCGTTACATTCGGTATTCAGGATTCAGATGATAATGATATATGGGCAGTAGACAACAGTGACGGCACATATACATATGCAGCTATCACAGAGATCGAACTTGCTGACCTTGTAGCTAATACTACAGCAAATTCAGATATTCAGGCTACTGCAAATACCGATGGTACATACACAGTTACTTATGACTGCAACACTTCAGATCTATACACTGTAACCTACACCAAGGCATTTGCAATTTATGTTACAGAAGATCAATCAACCAACCCCTATACCTATACTTATACACTTTCTGTAGGCGGTCTTAAAGAAGGAACATATACAATTACCGAGCTTTCAACAATAGACGGTTTCAGCCTTTTGAAGGACGATTTTGATGTTACGATCAGTGCAACATATGTCAACGGCAGTTTATATTCCGGCGGTAACACAAATTTAACAGTACTTAACGAAACAGAGCCTATATTCATGCTTCCCTTCACCGGCGGTTTGGGTTCACTGCTCTACACAGCAATAGGTTTCGGTTTCATAGCTTTCGCTATCTACCTTGTTGTTAAGGTTTGCGGAGGAAAAAGAGCAGTTCAGTAATTAAAAAATATGACGAAAGGTTCAAAAAGTGACGGTGCAGTTATGAAAGAGCGAGTCGGCAAAGCCTGCAGAAAATTCTGCAGCGTTGTTTCAGAACCGAAGGTTAAACAATATAACGAAAAAATTTAAGGCGGAAGAGCAAAGACTTATTCCGGCATTACGACGAAATGAGTTTTTGCCGTCTTAAACTTGAAAGGGCGGTATTATGCGAAAGGGACTTACCATTATATTGATTATAGCGGTGCTTGCAGCGGGGATTTTCTTCACGCTGTATCCGTATTTGTATAATGCCTATACCGAGAAACATCATACCATGGTAACGGACAGCTACTCTCAGACTGCAGAGGCAATGACAGATGAGGAGGCGGCTGAAATAAAGGCAAAGGTTATCGAATATAACGAAAGCCTTGCGAAGGAAAGTGTTGTCTTAACGGACCCCTTTGACCCTGCGCTGATAGATGAAAGAAGCGGAAACGAAACGGCAAAGCTTATGGAGCTTGACACAAACGGTACAATATGTATTTTGTCAATTCCCAAAATAAATCTTCAGCTTCCCGTTAAATTCGGCACAGGGGCGGAAATACTGGGTAGTGATTTAGGTCTGCTTGAGGGTTCCTCGCTGCCTGTAGGGGGTGAAAGTACCCACAGCGTAATAACGGGGCACACCGGGCTGGCGAATACAAAGCTGTTTACAGACCTTACCGAACTTTTGGAAGGTGATGTTTTCTATATAAAGGTTTTGAAAGATAATCTTGCTTATAAAGTGGACAACATCGCCATAGTTGAGCCTGACAACACTGAGCTTTTGGAAATAATAAAAGGGCAGGACTATGTTACCCTTTTGACCTGTTATCCCTACGGGGTAAACTCCCACAGACTTCTTGTAAGAGGTACAAGAGTACCCTATGATGTTGCCCTTGAACAGCAGGAATTTATGGGAGAGGGAACAAGCAGCCAGTGGAACAGGGAGTACATTAAGAACATAATTATCTGTGTAGCCGCCTACGGAATTATTTTTTCGGTGGTTTTGATTATAAGAAAAAGAAGAAACAAAAAGCAGGTGTGATTTTTATTAAAATAAAGTTGGTTTGGGTTTTAATAATAATTAGTTTTGTGATAGGTTTTGCTTTTGTTTTCTATTCGCCTGTTATGAAGTGGCTTACCGGCAGAGACCAGGAGGTTTTGATAAGAGATTATTTTGAAAAAACGGAGGATCTGGAAAAAGAGGACACAGAGAATATTTTAGAAAATATTACAAAATACAACAATATACTGACGGGGTTTGAAAATAATGTCGACAGCTTTTCAATGGACTACAATGAGTACGTGAAAAGTCTTGATGTGATGGGCAACGGCATTATTTGTGTTGTGGAAATTCCCAAAATAAACGTGAAACTGCCTGTTTACGGAGGAACCTCCGACGAGAGCCTTCAAAAAGGCGCAGGACACATTGAGGGAACTTCTCTGCCTGTGGGAGGACTTGGCTCCAACTGTTGTATTTCGGCTCACAGAGGACTGGCGAATGCAGTAATGTTCAGAGATATGGACAAAATTGAAATAGGGGACGAATTTTATATTTATGTTTTGGACAGGACGCTTAAATATGAGGTTGACGACATAAGAGTAGTTTTGCCCGATGATATAAGCAGTATAAAAAATGTGCCCGATAAGGACTATGTTACTCTTATAACCTGTACACCATATATTATAAACAGTCACAGACTTTTGGTAAGGGGCAGCAGAGTCAATGAATAAGGGGCGGTTTTGTGAAAAAGGTGGTTAATATAATAGGCTTGGTTTTTATCGTCGCAGCGGTGTGTCTGCTTTTATACCCCAAGGTGATAAACCGGTATAACAAAAGGAACACAGAATTAAAAATTAAGGAGTTTGAAGAAACCGTTTCGGTTCAAACGGAAGAAAACACTGCTCTTCTTGACAAGCTGAGAGAAGAAATAGAGGCTTATAATTTGAGCCTTTATGAAAATGGTCAGGAAATACAGGATCCCTTCTTTTATGAGGGAGAAAGTGTGGATTTGACGGAATACGGCTTTGAAAACAATATGTTCGGCTATATTGAAATTCCCGAGATAGACGTAAAATTAGGCATATATTTGGGAGCAACATGGGAAAATATGTATCTCGGGGCTGTTCATCTTGACAATACGTCAATGCCCGTAGGCGGTATAAACACAAACTGCGTTATTGCCGCTCACAGAGGGGCGGGGCGTTATGGAGATATGTTCAGGAATATAAATAAAATACAGCTCGGAGACAGCGTTAAAATCGTAAATCCCTGGGAGGAGCTTGAGTATACGGTGACGGATACTTTTGCGATTTCTCCCGATGACATAGATAAAATTCTTATTCAGGAAAACAAGGATATGCTTACGCTTGTCAGCTGTCATCCTTACGGCTCAAGCAAGTACAGGTATATTGTGTACTGTGAAAGAAGCGGTGACAATTAATGAAAAAAATAATCTTTTTCGCAGCACTGGCTTTAAGCCTTTTATTTGTATCGGCAGTTTACGCTGCCGAGGGGTCATTGACTATTGTAGGCGGTCCTTATGAGGGAAAATATTACAAAACAGATTTCAGTATTTATAAAATTGCCGGTTCGGACTTTACCCTTACGGAGAATTTCGCCGGTTTGGGCTTGGATTTGTCTGCCATTGATACTGCAGAAGAAACCGAGGCCGCTGCAGATGTTGTTTCAAGCTATATAAATGAAAACAACATAGCCTATATGTACGAAAAAAGCGGCGAAAGCCAAGTTACGTTTTCAAACCTTGAGGAAGGATATTATTTTCTTGAATTTAACAAAACGGAAAATGCCGATATGATGTCCTTTATAATCGGTATTCCCTACTATGATTCCGATTCCGGAGAATATTATTATGATGTTTCAATAACCGCCAAAATAACTGCCGGCAGCACAGGCGGAGGCGGCGGTACGGGATCAGATTAAACAGCAACAGAATCAACTACCGAAACCGGAAATGATGGCGGAGGCGGCAGTGATGATGGCGATGACAATTCTAAACCGTCAGGCGGCGGAGGAGGAAGTTCGTATATTATAGGCGGAGAAGACCCCAATCCCACTCCCGACCATAAGACAAGCGATGCGATCTCTCCGTCATCTTCAGACGAGCCGGACGAGCCGGATAACCCCGAAGAGCCCGAAGAAAAACCGTCTGCTGAAATTACCACAACATTAAACTTAACAGAAGATGTGCCGGAGCCGAATAGGGAAACGGAGGTTGAGCTTCCCAAAACCGGCGGTGACAGGACAGTCCTCTTGTGTAATTATTTCGGCGGATTTTTCGGGATTGCAGGAATAATAATTTTGTTTTTTAATAATTTGATTGTCTGTAAAAGAAAAAAATAAAAGCTGCTGATTGTTTGAATATTATAAAATAACGGGCAGCTTTTCGGGATAGAAATGCTTGAATGAAATAAAAAGGCTTTCCAATGACAATTGGCTCATGCTATATTGATAAATATGTGAAAGCCTTTTTTGTATGTCTGTTTTATATAAAAATGAAAGTAAAGTTTTTTTGAAAAGCATTCGTAAATTTTTTGTTTGTGTGCCAACTGCCGCAAAGAAGATAACGGTTTTTTGAACAGTGAAACCTTTAAAATTTTTATAAGAAAGTATGAAAACAAACTCAATACCTACAACAGCTATCTTGATTATGAAGACCACCCGGGAGTGTGGAACGAAATATCACTGTCAGAAGAAATAAGGCAATTTTCAGCGGCGTAATTTCTAACTTGACAGTGTGGACACAACATAATATTCGCTAAAATATATTCATATATAAGCTGTTGTGTAGATTTAGTCTGAAAATGGTATACTGGTATAAAGTCAGTCTTTGACCGCCGACTACAGTATAATGTCCACAACTGCATTTAAGATATTTAAAATCATTAGACTAGACCATTTAAGCTTGAATAGTGTTTCTTCACAAGCCTGCTCAGTACCATATTTGCTTTGAAACACAAATAAACTATATGTGTTTTCTTAGGTTCATATATATTTTTTTCATAAGGAATACCTTCTTTTTCTGATATATCTTATTATAGCAGACCTTATTACAAAAAAATTACAGCTGAGCTTTGTAAAAAGTCATTTTTATTTATGATAAATTATATAGAATGCGAATAATATACTAAAAAACGGGTGGTTTTTATGGTAAATCAGATAAAGAAATTAGCAGTGGCGGTTGTTAGAAATACGGCAGCTATGTATATTGCAGTTTTGGGTATGATTTGTCTTGCTGGGTTATTGGGTATAAGACCGCTTATGATGCCGAAAACGGCGGAGGTTGCGGCGGCGAAGAAGGCTTTGCCGATTTATTGCGTGGACAGGGGAGATAACAAGATTGCGATTTCGTTCGATGCTGCTTGGGGAGCGTATAGATTAAGAAGGAATTTTACACACTGTGTGTAATAGCCCGAAACCCGCATAAATCAGCCGAGAAAATAGTACACTGAAAAAGTTATAAATGAGGTCTTTTATTATTTTGCTGAAAAAAAGAGAATAGAATACTGAAGATTAAGTCTTGATTCTATTCCCGTTTTATTATGTGAGGTTTATTTTATAAATATTGTTTTAATTATTCGGCAGTATAAATTGCTGTTTTTGTGGTGCTGTCCCAGTCGACTTTGATGCCCAAGGCGGTTCCTAAGGCTCTGAAGGGGATATAGATTCTGCCGTTTGTTATTTCGGCTTTTGCACCGTTTGACATAAGAATCTGTTCGCCGTTTACATACATATATTCACTGCCGGATGTAAATGTTATTGTGTTTCCGTCATAAGTTACGGAAGCTGTTTTTGTTGAAGCATCCCACGAAATTATATCGCTTGTGTCGGCTTCGTCAATGTCCTCCTGTAATATGGCAAGGGCAGCAAACCTTAAGGGAACAAGGGTTGAGTTGCTGTCAGCCTGTATGTAAGGAGCGGCATCTATTTCATAGGTTTTGTCGCCTATGGAAACAGTTGTGTTTCCGATTGAGATTTTAACTGTCTCTCCTGTGGAAGTATTTTGTGACGAACTTTCTGAAGATTTTGATGAACTGTCTGTTTCATCAGTGTTGCTGTCTTCAGTTTCCGCTGTGGTTTTAGCTGCTGCTTTGCCTGAATAATATGATGAACCGCCGCCGCTTGAAGATGAAGAGCTTTTTGACTTCGCTGCGGTTGTCTCGGCAGCTGTAGTTGTTTCAGTCACTGTTTCGGTTGTTTCCTCGGTGGATTCCTCCGTTACTTCCCCGGTTGTTGTTTCGGCTGATTCACCGTTTTTAACTATGGAGAAAGCGGTGTCGATTAATTCCATAGTGTCTGTTCTGTAGGTATTTATTGTAAAGGTGTCATCTGTTATGTTTATCATTGAAAATGTGGGAATATCCTCCTGCCATCTTGCGGCAACATATGCTTGTTTATGTTCAACAAGGTCATAATATTTGCTGCCTGAGGCTGAGTTTGCCGTCATATAAAGTATGCCTATGGGGTTTGTTACAACTATGCTGTCTGTTTCAGCAACATAGTCTGCATCTTCAATTGATGTAAGGTAATTGTTATAGGTTTCGTCGATTTCTATGTCTCCGTCGATGTATGCATCAAAATCGTCTTCGCTTATAAAGCTTTCTTCGTCCATTGTTCCGCCTTTCATCATATAGGAACGGCAGTAGGTGTGGTCGTGACCTGTAAGAACAACGTCGATGTCATTATCCTCAAAGGCAGGGATAAGACCGTATCTCAGCTCTATTATTTCAGGTTCGTTTGAGTGTTCTCCTGAGCCGTAAATATCCTGATGGAGTGAAACGATTCTCCACTCTGCGTCCTTGTCGGATTTGCAGGCTTCTTCAATAAAGGCGCTGTGTTCGGCTACGTTTGTATTGTTTGTGTTAATCATAATGAAAAGAGTGTTTCCGTAGCTGAAATAATAGTCGCCGCCGGCATAGGTTGAACCTGTTGAACTTGCGTTGGGATTATTGAAGTGATAGGAATAGTTTGAGCTTAAAGCATCATGGTTTCCTATTGTGGTGGCAACGGGAATGCTCTTTAAAAGCTCCGGCATAAGATAGCCTGTGTATTCTATTTCGTTTGCAGTGTATGTGGCATGGGTTGTGTCGGAGGTTTTCTTATCTCTTGACTGAATTTGGTCACCCGCAGATAAGAAAAAGCTCATATTGGGGTTAAGCTCATAGGCCTTTTCAAGGGTATCGTTCCAGTTAAAGCTGTCATTTCTTACGGCTGCGTCCTGACCCTGTTCCGAGGTTTTACCTGTGGCAACATTTTCATATGAAGAACCGATTTGAGGGTCGCCCACGAAGGCAAAGCTGAAACCGCTTGATATACTCTTAACTGTGTATTTAACCGGTTCTGTCCAGGCTCCGTCTTTGGTATAGCTTGTAGTAATAGGTTTCGCCGGGAGTAAGGTCTTTTACTGTTACTTTGTTGCTGTTATAGCCGGGAACAGCGCTTGACTGGCTTACAGTCTGCAGGGCGGAGGCTGAAAGGGCACCGTCCGAAAGGGTAACGTCCTGATACCATCTGAAAGCAAGGACGCCTTCTTCTTCGTCGGAATACCAGCCGAAGTTAAGCTCGTTTTCTGTTTCACCGGGAGTGAGAGACATAATTTCCATAGTGTCCTTTTCATCTTCCCATCTTTCACACCATTCCTCCCATGCGCCGTTTCCTGCCGCCGCTGTTTGCGAGGCTTCTGTCCAGCCGTCATTGTCGGCCGCCCAAACAATTGCGCTTGTAAGAAGAACGAAGGATAAAACTATTGCAATTTTCCTTTTCATAATAACTCTCCTTTTTTTCGTTTTGTATAAGTTATATGTAATTTAAGGAATCGTTTCCTCAAACCACTTTATATTATATACAAGTAACCATATTTTTCTACCAAATTAAGGCAAAACTTTCTTTAAATCTCTGTAAAGTCTATTGACTTGTGTAAAATTGAATTTATAATTCGTTTTAGATGAAAAAATTACTTAAGGAGAGAAAAATATGTTAAAAAAGACTTTGCTTGTTATTGCGGCTGCGGTGGCTGTGATTTTTGTTATACTGCTTAATGATATTGATTTTGTACCCCTTATAAACAGCGAAGGTAAAACCTATGCAAAGGCAGAGGTAACTGAAATTTTAAGAGATAATTTAATTGAGGACGGAACCAGAGTAGGGCGGTAGGAGGTAACCGTAAGAATTTTAAGCGGAGAATATAAGGGAGAAGAATTTACAGCCTCAAGCAGCTCCGCCTATCTTTACGGAGCAGATTGTACTGTCGGAATGAAGGTTATGGTTACAATAAGCGAACACAACGGAAATTATACCGTAAGTGTAGCCGGCTATTACAGAGCTTATCCCGTATATGTAATAATAGGGCTTTTGTTTTTAAGTCTATACATAATAGGAGGGAAAAAAGGGCTTTTGTCTGTGGCAGGACTTATATTCACCTTCATTACTATATTTTTTGTATATCTTCCCCTTATATACAGAGGATTTTCTCCCTTTTTAGCTTCTGTTATTTCCTGTTCCGCCACAACCGCCGTTACGCTTTTTCTTTTGGGCGGAAAATCAACAAAAACATATGCCGCTATATCGGGAACGGTTTTCGGAGTTGTCCTTGCCGGAATTTTTGCTTTTGTATTCTGCAAAATAACTGATATTTCCGGCTTGAATGTATCTGAAATAGATGAACTTGCCTTTATAGCCGCCAATACAAAAATTAAGCCGGGAGAACTTTTGTTTTCGGGAATACTTATTGCTTCATTGGGGGCGGTTATGGACGTAGCTATGACTATAGCTTCGGCCTGTGAGGAAATTAACAGACAAAACCCCAATTTGACGTCAAAACAGCTTTTTAAATCCGGTATGAACGTAGGAAAAGATGCTATGGGAACGATGTCAAATACACTTATACTTGCTTTTGCCGGTTCTTCCGTAAATATGCTTGTGACCCTTTATGCCTATAATTATCCCTATATGTATACAATAAACCTTTTATCAGTTGGCATAGAAATAATAAAAAGTGTTTCCGGCAGTATGACAATAATCTATACCGTTCCCATAACGGCTTTAATATCTTCTATGATATATAAAAAAGCCAAATAAAATATAAACAGGGTATTCGCCGTTTTTTTGCAGAATACCCTGTTTTACAGGAAGGAGGTTATATTGCCAAGATTTTTGCGGCTCTGTACAGAAAGTCATCATATTCTCTGTGGAAATTAAGACTCTCTTCAAGGTCGATGTCTGTAAAGCAGCCGTTTTTTTCTATCATAATTCTGTTTTGTTTTCCCTCAATGAGAGCAGTTACCGCTTTTAAACCCATAATTGAAGCGGTGAGTCTGTCTCTTGCGGTGGGGGAGCCGCCTCTTTGAAGGTGACCTAAAATTGTGGCTCTTGTGGAAATTCCCGTTGCTTTTTCTATGTTTTTGGCTAACTTCTGGCTGTTGCCTTTTCCTTCTGCAACGATAATAAGGTTGTGATGCTTTCCTCTTGACCTGTTTTCCGATATTGTTTCTATAATAGCCTCTTCACTGTTTTCTCTTTCGGGAATTATTATTTCTTCGGCACCTCCCGACAAGCCTGTCCAAAGAGCTATAAAGCCTGCTCCTCTGCCCATAACCTCTATAACGGAACATCTTTCGTGAGAGGTTGAGGTGTCTCTTATTTTATCCACTGCATCAAGTGAAGTGTTTACCGCTGTGTCAAAGCCTATGGTGTAGTCGGTGCAGTCTAAATCAAGGTCAATTGTTCCGGGAATTCCCATAATATTTACGCCTTTTTTTGGAAAGCTCCAAACCGCCCTTTAATGAGCCGTCGCCCCCTATAATAATAAGGGCATCAAGCTTAAGAAGTTTGCAGAGGTTTGAACCCACCCCTGTCAAGTAGACAGAGCAAATAACAAAAGAATTATGTATAG
>JAJQBF010000304.1 GCA_021203425.1 Clostridiales bacterium
TTTATATATTATAATATGAATTAACAAGAAGAATCGGAGGTTTTACATATGAAGAGATTTTTTACAGCGGTTTTAACGGCGGTTTTTCTTTCCGGAACTGCGGTTTTGGCTGATGAGGAAATAACTGTTTATTCAAACGGAAATCTTGTGGAAGATTCGGGAATTATTATAGAAGGACGAACTTTTGTTCCCGTCAGAGGTGTGTTTGAATATTTAGGCTATACAGTGGACTGGCAGGCAGACACAAAAACAGCCGTTTTAACAAGCAGTGACAGTGAAACGGTTGTTTCCTTAACAGATGGAGAAGACTTCTTTACCGTAAACGGCGAAAGCATCACTCCCGATGTTCCTCAGCAAATAATAAACGGCAAGTTTATGCTGCCCTTAAGGTCAATAGGAGATGCCATAGGGGCAAAAGTCGGCTGGAACGAAGAAACAAAAACAGCCACAATCAACCCCGACAACAATTTTATAACAATTAACCCCGTAGACGAAGATAACCCTATAATCGACGAAATGCCGGTGAATGAAATTACGGCGGAATAATTACAGGTCAACGGTACACAAAGAGGGAGCGGTTTTAAAGCCGCTCCCCTTTTTAGAATCAAATTCACATATAATTAATAAGTAATTATATTTTCACCCGTTGAAAAATTACCCGAGTCAACAACAAGACCGCCGGAGGCTGTGATTATATTTTCATTTTTAATTTCGCAAACCTTCAAAACAGGCTTTTCATATTTTTTCATATCTTTCACTCCTCCTTAAGCAAATGTCTGAACTAAGAAATCACTTTGAGTATAGTCGCCAAGCAAAACATAAGTTCCATCTTCTAACTGACCGTAAATAGTAATATCTACTGCGGCTGTTGCTCTCTGATCGTTTTCAACGGCTACAAGGAAGGTTGTAGTTGCATCGGCATATTCCATAGTAGTAGAATCATAGTCAGTAGTTGTGTAATATTTAAGCTGCTGTTTGGTTACACCGTCATCTGTAGATGCATATAACGCAACAACTTTATTGCCGCCTAAGTCGCCTGTTACATCAAATGTGAAGTACGATTTCATTGATGTGCCATAGATTTTTACAGCTGTAGATGTGCTAAAATCCTCTATAAAATTAACTGTTACCGAAAATTCACTGTCTGACACCTCAGTCTGAGTATTATCAACAGGTGCTAAATAAGTCAAACATAATAATGTAACTGTGCCGTCTGTGACTGTTGGAAAGCCATTACCGCCGCCACAAGCATACGCAATTTCTATAACCCCTGCTGTATTTTCATTTGGAACTAATGTACCCATAGTAGAAGTAGTGCCGTGGGAAGTATATGTAGCTTTGTCAACAACAGTATCATAAGTATACTTAGTTGCATCATAATTTACTGTAATTTCATATGAAGTTATTTGATATGTAGCATCTGTCGAATTAACTACAACAGGCAAATTAACATAACCTTCTTCGTCTATATATGCACCTTCAACCTTTACCTCTGTAGCTGCATAAGCTGCAACTGATACAGCCATAGCCAATGCGCAGCCAAAACAAAAGGCTAAAATACTTTTTAATTTCATGTTATTTCCTCCAAATTTTTAGTTTATTAGTTTGATATTGTATCAAGACCCACCTTTGACCTGAGTATCAAAGATGCATCAGATGAATCTATATCACCGTCATTATTAGCATCTGCTTTATCTTCATTTGCAGAACTAATAGTATCAAGACCTACTTTTGACCTGAGTATCAAAGATGCATCAGATGAATCAACATCACCGTCGCCGTTAGCGTCGCCCCTTGTAAAGCTTGAATCGCTGATTGTAACCGTACCTGTATATTCTGTTGAATCATCAACAAGTGTTTCAGGGTCGGTTGCCAATTGGGTTACGGTTAATGTTAAATTGCTTGTGCCTGCTGATGCGTCCTCGGCAATTTCAAAAGCTGCCGTAAAGAGAAGAGTTTTCTCCGAATATGTAACAGCGTCGCCGTTAGCCCAAGCCACAGCCAGAGTTCCACCTTCTTCTGACGTGGGTGCAGCTACAAATACCCCTGATGAAATGCTGTCTGCCGCTGTGGCATAAAGGTCTTCACTTAATACATCTGTTCCTGTTGAAACAGGCGTTAAAACAGTATTGTCATAGGCAAGATTCACAACAAAGGCATTTAATGTTTCCGATGTGCCGTCGGTTGAGGGTGAAATGTAAACATTGACATTAACCTGACTTCCGGCTGTTCCCGAAACATCTTCCACAGCCATTGTACCGGCATATGCGCATACTGAGAAAATGCCGACACCGACCAAAGTGCCCAGCAAGCCTAAAATACGCTTTAATTTCATATGTTTCCTCCTTGTTCAAATTTTTATTATAAATAGTTTATTTATTATCAGCTGATCATAAACAGCAATGAGGCATAGCTGACAGTAAATGTAATTTCTTTGCCTACATAGTCTTCACTTACAGTTATTGTGAAAGGTGTAGCAGAACTGCTTTTTCTGTTAGGCAGACTGTATGAATCCAGTGTTGTTCCATTATAAGCTGCTGTTACAGTACCCTTATTATCGCTGTTATTATCTGCTGCAATATAAACCGTCAGCGTTCCTGCACTTGTAGGTGTTACGGTAAATGTACCATCTGCAGCAACGTCAACAGCATATGAGAAAGCCGAACCGTTGTTATAGGTTGAAAAAGCTGTGTAACTGCTGCCATTTGATGATGCTGTTAAGCTGCCGAGATTTAACCAAGAAGGAGTTGTTGAATCGCCGGCTTTCCATGTGGAGCTTACTGCGCTTGTGCTGCCTGAGTCACCTGAGCCGCCGGAGCTTTCGGTTGTTGTTTCGGAGCCTTCGGTTGTTGTTTCCGCTGCGGTTTCGGTTGTGGTTTCAGAGCCGCTGCCTGAGCCGCTTTGGTTATTAAGAATCCAAACTGCATCAAGAACATCTACGCTGTTGTCATTGTTGCAGTCGGCATTGTCAAAGTCGTCTTCAGAATAAACTCCCGAGGCTATTTTAAGCACGATCGCCGCATCTTCGTCATTTACATTACCGTCATAGTTAACGTCTCCGGTTATATTTTCAAGTTCAACACTTGAGTAATAGAGATAAGTGCTTGCCGTGCCCTTTGTGACAGTGTGTGAACCTGCATCAAGTTCCAATGTCTCAATGTAGCCTTTGCCGTCAGATATCAGAGATGAATCTGAAGTCAATGAATATGCTGTTCCGTCAATCTTAACCGTAGGTGATGAAGTTGTTGAGTAGAAAATAAGTGTCTGTGTTCCGTCAGCTGTGGTTGTAAATGAGAAACTTGTAGAAGATTCCATTTTAACAGCAGCTGAAAGAGTTTCACTGTTGTATGAAAGGGGATAATTCTTTGCACTGCCCCATGCACTTCCCGAGAATGAAACTCCCAGTGTGTTTTCACCGCTGGTATAATTCCAAATAAGACTGCCTGTTGCGGAAGATGTTGAAGAATCGTCCTCTTCTGCCTCTGTTTCAGCCTCTGTTGTTGTCTCGGTTGTTGTTTCGTCATAATCGCTGTCATCGTCACCGTCATCGAAGAACATAGCCTCTGTTGTGGTTTCGGTTGTTGTTTCTGTTACGGTTTCGCCTGCTGTCTGTGTTTCCCCTTCGGTTGTGCTTTCGGTAGTTGTTTCGGAAGCTGAAGAAGAATAGGTTACACCGACTAAGGTTACATAGAGGTTACTGCCCTTTGAATAGATGTAATATGTGCCTGCCGATGCTTCATAAGTAGTTGAACCCGAACTTCCGGCAGCAATTTCCAATTCAGCCAAGCTGTTTGAGCCGTCTTTTGACAGGGCAAGAGTTCTTGCTTCCGCACCGCCGTTTGAAGCATTTAATGTAATGGTTCCTGTTTCTGAAAGAGTTACCGCAATAATTCTGGAAACAGGTTCACCGTCGGTAAATGTACCTGCACCGCCCAGTCTGATTTGACTGCCGTTTATGGTGACTGTTTTGCCTTCAGCTGCATAAATTGTGAATGCGTTTTCTTCATCTGACTCACCACTGCCTGTGTAGGTTGTTGTAGATGATATTGTTGAATCGCCAATATCGGAGCCTGTAAGCTTAAGGTCATAGCCTGTGGTGGTAGTTGATGAACCTGAGCTTGAGCCTGAACTTGTGGAGCCGCCGTCTGTTTCTTTGGCTAAAGTTTCTCCGTCAGTCTTATTATTTGAATCTCTGGTTGTGTAGGTTGAACAGCCGTCTACGCCTGTAGCTGCGCTTTTTGTTGTTGAATCATAATTACAAGCGTCTGAATCAACTGTTCCGCCTATTACTCTTAAGGTAGTAGTATAATCTGTTATTTTAGTTTTAAGATCATCGATAACAGAAGAGTTTGTGTCTTCGCTGTCTTCAAATGTCCAAAAAATATCGCCGCCGTTACATCTTCCGGCACTTGCCATAACAACCGTAGGAACATTTGCTGCTGAGGTAATATCATCTTCGTCAACGCCTAAATAATCTGAATATTCCGTATCGAAATTGTTATATTCTCCCCCTGCGGCTGTAACAGTATCGGGAATGGTTTCTGTTCTTGAAGAAACCGTATAGCCGTCAAAGTCGCTGCTGTTGCTTGAGTAGTCTATATAGGTGTAATTACCTGTCATAATGTTTCCGTACATCTTTATAGGCGTACCTGTTTCGCCCGAGAGAACATTTCCGCCCTCTGAACCCTGACCGCCTATAAGAACGGGATATTTACAGCTTCTGAAATAGTTGCTTTCAACGAAAAGGCTTGAACTCATTGCAGATGCCGAGCCGTATTTAGCGTTGCCGTCGAAGAAGTTGTTGTAAATATGTACAGACATAGATCTAACACGGGGGTGTCTTGAGTCGGAGTGGTCAAACCAGTTATGGTGATATGTAATATAGTTGTTTCCGCTTTCAGACTTCATACCGCAAAGAGATGATTTGCCTGAATCCCAAAAATGGTTGTAGGAAACAGTAATAAACTGTGAATCGTTTTTAATATCAACCGTACCGTCGCCCTTTTTCTGGTCTGCGTCACTTCCGGCATTGCCGTAGAAGAAATCCATATTGTGAACCCAGACATTACAGTTTGATGTGTCCAGTGAAATTCCGTCGTCCATAAAGTTAATAACAGCGAAGTTTCTGAACTCTACTTTTCCGGCATTTCTTACAAGAAAACCAAAACCGTTTACAGTTGCATCGTTTCCTATACCCTCGAAAGTCATAGGCATAAGAGAATAATCGGTTTTGCCCTTAACCTGAATACCTTCTGAAGAGCTGTCGATTCTGTCTAAGTCGTCCAGTGACACAGTACCTATAAAACGGAAAGCTATAGGTGTTGTATCATAGCCCTTCTGGTAGTAATAGATGATGTCCTGTAAGCCGGTAGCTGTGGTGGTTGAACCTTTGCTGCTTGTTATAACGTCTGTTGTAATTGTAGCCGCGTTTTCAGCCGTTACATAGAAAACCTTTGCGTCTGACTTAAGTGAACCGTCATTGTCATAAGCGCCTATACCGCCTTGGCTGTAGTGGGTTGACTTTGTTGAAAAAGCGGAGCCGTTTCTGTCATAAGCCGAAACAGTTACTGTTCCTTCGTCTGAATAAAGTACATTTCCGCCTTCATAATCATAAGCCTCAATCTTCATAGTATAGCTGCCTTCCGGTAAACCAACGGCATCTGCTCTTACATATGTGTCATATTGTCTTATGAGTTCATCATCAAGTTCTTCATATGAACCGCTTGATGATTTCACATAGGCTTTATAAAAGCCGGCGCCCGTAACAGGAAGCCATTCCGCATAAGCCGTTTCAAACCAGCCTGCATATTTCGCTGTTATTCCGTCTGTCGTTGCCGCTGCAGCTGTAAGCTGACTGAAGGAAAAACAGGAAATGAGCATAACCAATGAAACAACTAAGCTCAGTGTTCGTTTAACACTGTTTTTCATAGATAAGATTACCTCCTTTTAACTATAGTTGCTGCGTGTTCCTAAAAAAATCTATTCAGGTTGAATAAAAAATTTTAATTATATTATAATATTTTTGTAAGAAAAAAGCAATAGAAATTTCATAAAATTTTTAATTGATTTACAATTTATACAAAAATCCTTTAGACAGGACAGCCCGTAAATGT
>JAJQBF010000178.1:0-3565 GCA_021203425.1 Clostridiales bacterium
AAATTATTTCCCCGAGATAACCAAAAGGGAGCAGATCCTCGGAGATCTGCCCCCTTTAATGAGTGCCTGTATAGAAGAGAAAAACTTCCTGCAGAACTGACAAATAAGAGTTTACTTAATGAGTTAAACCGATGCTTTCTTCAAGAACCCAAACTATGTCAGAGGTATAAACCTGTTTGGGAGATTCTGTTTGGTCAACATCAAGGGAGAAAAGCTGAGCATCTGTTACTTCACCGGACCAGTTGTTATCCAAAATGTCGTTAATCATTCCGGCGTCTCCTGCCGTAACTAAGCCTGTGCCGTTTGTGTCGCCGCTGTAGTCAACAGTTTTGGCTTCATTTGCAGATGTGGTAAGCTTTCCGTTTATTGAAACAATGGTTTCGCCTTCATCAACCTACATTACATAAGCGCCGTAGCTTTCGGAATAGAAGAATTCCGAGCCGTTTGTAAGAACAAAATTACCGCTGTCAAGCTTGTCGGATGGAATTAATACAATCTGCTTTCCTGCTCCAGCTGTTATATTTTCGCCTAAGTAATTGTCATGGGAAATAAATTCATATTCGCTGTCTGTAATCTTTGTTATGATTGTTACGTCACCGGTAATCACAGAGCCGGGGATTGTGAAGTTTCCGTCACTGTCGGCTGTTCCCGTAAGAACAGTCTCGTTTCCGTCGCCTATCTTGTAGGCTGCATAATAAACAATACCGCTGTCAAAGCTGAATACAAGGTTGTCTCCCATATGGGCATAGCCGTTTGTAAGACCTGAGCTTATTACTGCCTTTCTGTTTTCGTCTGTAACATTAAAGTCCGTAAGTTCGAATACTGCCTTAAATGTAAGATTTCTGTCGGCTGTTAAGCTTAAAAGTCCATCGTTTGTATAGGTTCTGTTTACATAGGTTTCCGCTGCCAAATCAGCCGAAACAGTTTCTATAGCACTTCCGCTTAAAACATTGTCAAACAGATTTGCAAGAGAAACTGACGCTGCTATTACGCTGCCTTCCGCTGTTACTTCCCAGTGGTCGAAAGTATAGCCTGTTTCCTCGGTAATGCCTATTGAATTTACCTGTGTCTCCGTAAGGGAGCCGCCGGGGGAAAGAATAAAGGCTGTTGAACCTGCAAGAGAACCCTTTGCAGAATCTTCATCATCTACATAGAATGTAAATACTGCTATATCGTCTGTATCATAATAAATCGATACTGCCCCTGTTACTTCACTTCCCGAAATTGTATAATAACCGTTTGACTCCGAAACCGTTCTTGTATTTCCGTTTACCGAATAGAATACATATTCAACCGTTTCGTTAGTATCGAAGGTGAAAACAATATCGGTAAGGTAGGTTCCGTTTCCGTCGGCATCAACGCCGCTTACAGCCTCAAATTTTCCGTAATTGGAGCTTGCAAATGTAACGCTGTATTTAGAGGGTTCAAACAAAGCTTTTACTGTTATATTCTCGGTTATAGTAAGGGCAAGAAGTTCGGTATCTGTATATGTGTCTGAGCCGATTTCCTAGCCTGAGAATGTATAATAGTCGGCAGGATTTACTTTGGGAAGAGTTCCCAGTGTTGAGCCTGTGTCAACAACCCTGCTTGTTTCCTCTACTGTTCCGTTTCCGTCGTTTGTGAATGTAACTGTGTACTGTTTTACGGAAACAGCTGTTAAAGCTGTGTCTTCTGTAAAGGTTTGTGAACCTGTCAAAGCCGCTGTTGTATAGTAGTTTGTGCCGTCAGTCCAAAGGGGCTCATCGGCTGAGTCTGCCGCAAGTCTGTAGCCCTCGGTTTCTGAAGGTGCTGCTGAAATTTCAGAAGCTGTGTAAGTTTCAGCCCCTGTGCCTAAGCCGGGAACTGTCTTGTAAATTCCTGCCAAGCCGTCCCAAACATAGCCTGTTATGTCGGTCATTTCGTTTCCTTCGCCCTGGCTTAAGGTTATTTTGTGATATTTCTTAGCATTTATATATACTTTAATATCGCCTAAAATCGCAGTTCCGTCTATTGTATAAATGTCGCTGCTGTCGGGTGTAAGGGAGTAGGTTGTCAGGTCGTCCCCTACTGTGTAGTAAACGCTGTAAACAGCTGCACCTGAAACGGGAGTTGAGGTGAAGGTTACGTCTGTGCCGTAGCTTACTGTATCGCCGTTTGTTACTCCGTTAAGTAATCCCGAAAATTCCTGATCCTCCTTTACAAATTCAAAGCTAAAGGAATTAGGCTCGATTACGGGAGATATTGCTGTATCGGCTGTAATATAGGTTGTGTCAAAAGCAGCCGCTGCCGCCTCTGTTGTTCCGTCCAGTGTAACACCTGTAAGCATATAAGATGTGTTGTCAGCCGTTACAAATGTAAGGTTTAAATCAGCTATAGTTGAATTTTCATCAACCGTATAGGCTGTGTCTGCTGTTACGGCTGTTCCGTCTTTATAGAGAATACCCTTTGAGCTGTCTGCCGGGGATATCGTAACTGTGTATTGCTTTACGGTTTGAACAGTCAGGGTTGTGTCAGCTGTAAAGGCTGTTCCTTCTACAGCTGAATTATCGGTGTATGTGTTTGTTCCGTCGCTCCAAAGAGGTTCGTCTGCTGTTCCTGCCGCAAGTCTGTAGCCTGCATTGGCTGTAGGAGTGGGAACAGATACAGCTGTGTTATATGTATTGTCTTTATATAAGCCTGTTTCGTTATATTTTACATAAGCTGCAGTAACGTCATCACTTCCGAAGGTTGAATTTCCCTTGTTAAAGGTTACCTTAAGATTATAAATATCAACGGTTGTTCCCGTCATTGTTGCGGGAGTTATTTCACTTGATGAACTTGTAGGAGTTATAATGTTTGTGCCTGCTGTGTTAAAGCTTATTTCAGCGTCTTTTGTTGTTGTAATGTCTGAATTTACCTTTAATACAGCTGTTGCAATGACTGTACCTGTGCTGTCAACGTCAGTGTTTAAGCCTGTCATTGAAGCCGAAGCGTCTGTAGTGTTTACTGATGCCGTACCTTGTACGGGAGTAACGCTTTTAAGTGTGAACCAGTCTCCGTCAAGAGCAAACTGAAGAGAGCCTACATTAGCATTTTTATAATCGGAGCCTACAACAATATCAACGGAAAATTCGTCATTTGCGTTATAATATGTTTTTGTGCTGTCGGAAAGGACTGCCGAAAGAGTATATTCCGGTGTAAAGGTAAGCTCACTCGTATATACATATACAGGGTAGGTTGACCAGTCAGAACCATTGTTTTCATAAACAGTTCCGCTTGTGGGGGTTACGCCGTAGGCTGTGTTTGCGGTTGTGTCGCCGCTGCCGAAGTATATGGGGCTGCTTGTGGCTGAAATATTGACTGTGGAGGGGGAATTATAACCATAGTAGCCGTAGCCTATGTCGCTGATATAGCCATCGGGAATAGTGTCGCCGTTATTATCAGCCAATTCTGTTAAGGTTTCCTCCGCAACTATGTTTCCGCCTGTTATATTTATAGTTCCGTATCCGTAGCTGTCGCCGCTGCCTATGCCAGCGCCGCCCACATAGTAGTCATTTTCATCATTATAGTAAGCACCACCGTAAGCGTAAACAGTTCCGCCGCTTAT
>JAJQBF010000178.1:3665-6034 GCA_021203425.1 Clostridiales bacterium
CCGTAAGCGTAAACAGTTCCGCCGCTTATTTTTGTTACGTTATTACCAACGGAGTCGCCTCTGCCGCTGCCTATGCCTGCCGCTGCGGTGCCGCCGTAAGCTGTTACAATACCGCCGTTTATTGTTACAGTGCTTTTGGTAGTACCGTAATAATCACAGCCGCCGCCTATGCCTGCCGCCAATACACCGCCGTAAGCCGTTACAGTACCGCTGTTTATCATAATATTTGTTCCGGGAGCGCCCTAAGCGCCGCCGATACCTGCCGATTTATAGCCGCCCTGTACTGTTAAAATATCACCGGTATCAACATTGGTGATGGATGTTATTGTAAGAGTGTTTTCTGTGGAGGTTTTTTGAATACCTGCATAATTTACGTCTCCGTAGTCTTCATTATCTGAGCTGCTTGTTAAATAATTACTGCCCCTTAACTTAATTTCAACATCTCCCTCGCCGGCTATTTCAATAGGTGCGGCAGTGCTGCTTGTTATGCTTGCATCATGCAATATTAAGGTAACATCTCCTCTTGCCATTACTTTAATTGTGTCTTTATCGGTTGAGTACAAAATTTCGTAAGCACCGCCTTCCGATATTGTAACAAGACCGGTTGAACTGTCATAACTGAATTCGTCGCCGCTTGCCGATATAACCTCAAGACCTCCGCTTGTGAACACATCAGTAAGGGCAAAAACGCTTACCGCTTTAAACTGAATTACGGCTAAAATCATAATAAGTGAAATAGTTAAGGCTGTTAATCTTTTAATCATTTAAACACTTCCTTTCTTTTTTGATAGTTTTTTATACCTTTGCAAGGTTTTCCACAACGTTCATAATTACCTGAGCCGTTTCCGCTCTTGAAGCGTTGTCTAACGGGCGGAAGGCTCCGTCAGGGTCGCCCTGCATAAAGCCCTTGTCGCTTACCCATTTTACACCGGGTACCGCATAGTTTGAAATACTGCCGCTGTCGGTATAGTCGGGGGCGCCCTCTGTGTCTGTGTTTATGCCCTTGTAGGCTGCATAGCGGTAAATTATAGCAGCCATCTGTTCCCTTGTGATTCTGTCGTTGGGGGCATATTCATCAGCAGAGTAGCCGAAAATAATGTCGTTTTTGTTTCCCCACTTGACAGCCTCATAATACCAGTCGCCCTCGAAAACGTCCTTAAAGCTTGCCTCTTCGGAAACCTCGGGAGTTCCTTCGATTCTGTAGAGAACGGTTACAAACATACCTCTTGTTAAGGGCAGATTGGGGGCAAATTCATCTTCGCTTATGCCCACCATAAGACTTTTTTGCCGTACATATTCAACGGCATCATAAAACCAGTCTTCCGCTGCTGTGTCACTGTAATAGGTCTCCCCTGTCTCTTCCTCTGTTTCCCCGGTTTCTTCCTTATCGGTTTCGGTTTCATCTTCAGAGCTTGTTTTTACAAGCTTGGCATACAGCGTAAAGCTGCCTGTTACGGGTTTTGAAAAATCATACTCCGTTACGTACGCCATATCTGTAAACCAGCCTTCAAAGCTATAGCCGGAAACCTCCGGGTCGTCGGGCTTTTGAAGAAGACCTCTGTTTTTGACAGAAACAGTTGATGTTTCTTCATTTACAACAAGGGTGACAGTATGGCTTGAGGAAGATGAACTGCCGCCGCCTGAAGAACTGCTTGATGAGCTGCTTGCTGCAGTCGTTGTGGTTTCAGCGGCTGTCTCTGTTGTGGTTTCAGACACCGTTTCTGTTGTTGTTTCATCATCGTCCCCTGTGGGCGCCGCTGTTGTGGTTTCTGTTGTTTCTTCATAATTTCCTATAACAACCGAGGCATTTACCTCATTGACGGTATATCTGCTGCCGTTTTCGTCTAGCATCTCCGTCCTGTAGTGGGTTACCTGGGTTTGCCCCTCTTTAAGAGGCTTAAGGGTAAAGGTTATTACAACCTCCTCCGCCTCAAAATCAACTCCCGTAAGAGAAGCTCTGTTTACAAACACCCTGTCGTAAACACTGCCTGCCTTTATGGGTGAATATGTAAACAGATCAACATATTCACCGGAAGAAATTATTTGTTTTACGCTTATGCTGTCTTCGTCAAGTTCAAAATAATCTGTGTCGAACTTTATGTAGTCCTGCATAGAATAAAACGTGTAGCTGTCGGCGGCCTCTATGGTCATTGTTACCACAGCTACGTTCTCAAGGTCTACCTTTGCAGCCGTTTCTCCGTTTACCCTAGCCGTAAAGTTTACAGATGAAGCACCGTAAGAAAAACAGCTGAAAGAGCCGACCGCCATAACAGCAGCTAAAACCGCCGCTATTTTCTTTTTCAATACTATCCCTCTTTTGTAGTATATTTGTTGCAAATCATTAAAATGTTTTAATACTTTCATTATAC
>JAJQBF010000114.1 GCA_021203425.1 Clostridiales bacterium
GAATACAATTAAAATAATATTTCGAAATTTAAGGCTTTTACCTGAATCTTTATTTGAAGTATGCCGCCCTTTTTCCGACCCTTTGCCTGTTTTTGTGTCAATTAACCCTGCGGCAATATAAAAAACACAAAAAAAGCGGTATAAAAATATATATAAACAACAAGTCAGCAAATATCATTTTTCTCCTCCGTCCGACGTATATAAACGTCACCTTTCCTTAAATTACCTTTTTATTGTATCAGTTTTTATATTTTTAGTCAATGATTTTCTTAAAAATTTATGAAAAATTTGTAACAAATTTGTAAACAGCAGGGAAATTTTATATGCAGCCAAACAAGGCTCGGAGAAGACACCCCGAGCCTTGTTTTTTAAGAAGGCGATAAGTCTGTCGGAAAATTCTTAAAGATTTTCTTTGATTTTGGAAATTATTTCGGCATATTCCTCATCTGTAAGATATTTGGGAGGATTAACATTCATTTCGAATGTTCCGCCGAAGGTATGACCGCCCTCCTGTTTGGGAGCGATATGTACATGGAGATGGGGAAGAGTGTCGGAAAACATACCGTAGTTTACCTTTGCGGGCTTTACTGCCTTGTTGATAGCAGCCCCTACTCTTTTAACATCTGCAAACAGTTCTGCTACTTCCTCGTCGGATAAATCGTAAAGCTCTCTGCCGTGATCCTTATAAGCGACAACGCATCTTCCGTAATAGGTTTGTTCTCTGAAGAGATAAAGCTTTGAAACCTTCAAATCACAAATTGGAATCATAAGAGAATCCAGCTTTGCCTTGTCGTCACAATATAAACAGCTCATAAAAAATACCTCCTTGGTAAAATAAATTTATAAATTTTCTTAAAGAATATTATACATCAAACGAAAGAAAAAAACAACCGTCTATTCGCCCTTGCATAAATTTTTTCAAAGATTTTATTTTTCTTTTAAAAATCCCTTTATTTCCTTAATAAGAACATCTGCCTCATAATCTGTACCTATTGTTATTCTTAAGTAATTGCTTATTTTAGGCTTGTCGAAATGTCTTACAAAAACTTTTCTTGTTTTAAGATATTCAAAAAGCTTACAGCAGTCGATTTCGGGGTTTGTTGTAAATATAAAATTAGCAGATGAAGGGCAGGTTTTAAAGCCCAGCTTTGAAAGCTCCGCTGTAAGACGGGTTCTCGTTTTCTTTATTTTTCCAACACATTCATTGAAATAAGCCCTGTCTTTTCCGCCTTCCGCCACAAGAATTCTCGTTACGGTGTTTATTGTGTAGGAATTAAAGGAATTTTTAACCCCTTCCAAGACACTTATCAGCTCGGGGTTTGCAAAAGCATAGCCGAAACGAATTCCCGCCAAAGACCTTGACTTTGAATATGTCTGAACAACAACAAGATTTTCATATTTGTGTATAAGCTCCGCAATACTCCCCTCTTCCGAAAAGTCAACATAAGCCTCATCGATTATAACAACGCTTTCGGGATTCTGCCTGATTATATTTTCAATGCTGTTCTTAGGTTCATAAATTGCCGTAGGGGCATTGGGGTTAGGTATGACAATACCTCCGTTTTCTGTCAGAAAACCCTCGGCATTAATCGTAAAATCCTCATTCAGGGGAACGGTTTTATATGGAATATTGAAAAACTCCGTCCAAACGCTGTAAAAAGAATAGGTTATATCGGGAAACAAAACAGGCTTTTCCGAATTGAAAAATGCCTTAAAGCACAGCGCCAAAACCTCGTCTGAGCCGTTTCCCAAAAAAAATTCATTTTCCTTTACGGGATAGTTTTCACATATAACTCCCTTAAGCTCCTTACAGACAAAATCGGGGTAAAGCTTTAAGCTGTCAGCCTTAATTTCTTTAAGAGCCTTTAAAACCCCCTGACAGGGCGGATATGGGTTTTCGTTTGTGTTAAGCTTTATAATCCCCTCTCCTTTGGGCTGTTCTCCGGGAACATAAGGCTCTATATTACTCAGTTTTTTCATAAGCTCTGTATTCATAAAATCAACTCCAAACTTGTAGTTTAGTTTTTTACAATTATATCACTTTAACCGCCCTTTAACAAGAAAAAAACGCTTTTTTCTTTACGGTTCGGCTAAGCGTCTTGCCCCCGGCTCCGTCAAAGGCTTAAAAAGATTGTCAAGATCCAAAGACATATTTACGCTGTAACAGGGATCGTTTAGCAAAAGTTCCTCTCCCCACTTTTCCTTAAAACGTCTGATTTCGCCCTTAAACCTTTCCATTTTTTCGGGAAAATCTTCAAGACCTCTTGTCAGAGATTCATAGTGATAAAGACAAACATCTCCAAGACAGAGGTTGTTTACCCCCAAAGCCTTAACCTTAAGGCAAAAATCAACGTCATTAAAAGCAACGGCAAAGCTTTCGTCAAAGCCGCCGACTTTTTCAAAAAGAGATTTTCTTACCCCCAGACAGGCCGCCGTTACGGCGCTGCAGTTATAATTCAGGGCATATCTTCCGAAATAACCTCTTTCGTTTTTGTGAATCCCTGTTCCGCAGTTTCCGGCAAGCCCCCCTGCCCCCAGAATAATTCCGCAGTGCTGAATTGTGTCATTGGGATAAAGCAGCTTAGCCCCCACACAGCCTATATCTGTTTCACGGCAGGCTCCGGCTATGGCGCCAAGCCAGTTTTCCGAAATAACTTCTGTGTCATTGTTCAAAAACAAAAGTATATTCCCTCCGGCAAGACCTGCGGCTATATTGTTAAGCCTTGAATAATTAAAAGGCATATCAAGACGGAGAACCTTGCAGTTATTCTTTTGCCGATATTTTTCAAAAAGCGCAAGAGTTTCAGGCTCTTCGCTGTTATTGTCTATAATTATAACCTCATAATTTTTAAAATTTGTTTTTTCATATATGGATTTAAGGCAGTTTTCCGTTATTTCCGGTTTATCTTTAACGGGGATAATTATTGAAACAAAATCCCTGTTATCCGGCTTAAATTCCACATTATAAAAGCTGGAATTTTTCACCGCCTTAACCTCGGCTCTTAAGCCCCGTCTTTTTATTGTGTCTTCCACTGCCCTTTTTGCCGCATCATAGGCATAGCTTTTTTTACCTATATCTCCGGCGGTGGAGGTGTCAAGAATCCGCCAGTGATACAACACTTTGGGTATGTGGTAAATATTGTCTGTAATATCCGCCGCCCTTAAGGCAAGGTCATAGTCCTGACTTCCGTCATATTCACTTCTTAAGCCCCCGAAGCGGTTTACAAGCTCCCTTCTGTAAACGCCTAGGTGAGAAATATAATTTAAGGAAAGAAGTGTGTGGGGAGAAAAGTCCGGTTTGAAAAAAGGCTCCGATCTTTTGCCCCTTTTGTCTGTTTTGTCTTCGTCGGAATATATAACATCTGCCTCGGGATATTTATCCAAGGTTTTGACAATTTCCGCAAGGGCATTTTGCGCAAGCTCGTCGTCATTGTCAAGAAGGGCGATAAACTCCCCTTCGGCTGCCTCTATTGCCGTATTTGTTGCCTCGGAGATATTTCCGTTTTTCTGCCTGTAAATTACCTTGATACGTTTATCTCTTAAGCTTTCCAAATATTTTTTAACCCTCGGATCGGTTGAACAGTCATCGGCAATGCACAGTTCAAAATTTTCATAGGTCTGGTTTAAAACCGAATCAACAGCCCTTTTAAGCCACCTTATTTCGGGATTATAAACGGGCATACAGACGGAAATCAACGGTTCGCTTTTAAGATCCCACTTATATGAGGCTTTTTCACAGTTCCTTATCCACAATTTATACTTACGGGGATTTTTTTCAGACAAAAATATCCTTGTTCGTCTTAAGGTTTCCTTTAAACCGTTGTTTTTTAAATATGTTCTGCCTCTTTTGATACCGTTTAACAAATTGCTCATATCAGCCCTCTTTTAATCTGTCTGCCCATTCATTAACCTTGTTTTTCATCATATTTACAAGAGTTGTGCTTCCTATAACCTCAATATCCCGACCCATACTGAAAATCCAACCCAAAAGAGTATTTGAAAAATATTCGTCAACGGAAACCCTCATTCTGCCGTCGGAAAGATGATAAACTTTTATATCGGCGCCGTAGCGGTCGTATATCACCTTTTCTATTTTCTTTGTAAAAACATAAACAGCCGTACCCTTTTCGCCGAAAGACATATCCTTACTGTATTTAATCATATCGGAAAGCTCCTGTCCGTTTTCACAGGGAACAGCCTGTTCCTCAAGCAGCCTTATATCTTCTATTCTGTCTATTCTGAAACGGCTTATGTTTGTTTTATGTTCGTCACACTTTCCCAAAATATATATGCCGTCACGGTTTGTATACAGTTTATATGGGGAAATCTTCCGAACGGACACTCCCTCTCTGCCGTTATAGTCAGTAAGTATTTTCTTTTCTTCGATTATGGCTCTGTTTATAACCTCAAGATTCCAAGAGATACCGCCGTTTTTTGTGACTTCTTTTTTCTTATCAGATAAAGCAGGTATAACTCTTTCAATTTGATACTTGCTCAAAAGAGAATATATCTTCGATTTAAGGTTTTTAACGTCATTCCGGCTGAATGACTGAACCGTATCCAGCGCCGAGGCTATCATTTCAGCCTCCATATATTCAACAGGTCTGTCAATCAGCCTGTAATATTTGCGCACTCCTTCGTTATACCCCTGAATTTCAATATAAGGTATATCTTCAAAACATTCGTTTAAGGAGGATATAAGGGTAGGTATACTTCTTTCATTCAGAGAAATACCCTTTTTCTCCAAATATTTAATAATGTCGCTTGTGGAAACACCGTGGTCATCGTCAGTATATTTATAGAGATATTGCAAAACATATATATTTGCTGTTTTCTTTTGCGCCATTTAATATCCCCTTTCGCCTAATTTTAAACCGGGAACGGCATTAAGGCTCATATCCGTCCGACACCCTGCCTTATATTCGTAATAAGCCGCACTTCCTATCATTGCTCCGTTGTCCGTACAGAGAACAAGCTCCGGAACATAAAATTCAATGCCTTTTTTTTCACAGGCAGCTCTGAGACTTGCCCTTAAGGCGGAATTTGCCGAAACACCGCCGCAGGCAGCCAGCTTATTTATACCGTATTCGCTGCAGGCTCTCATTGCCTTTTCCGTCAAAACATCTATTACGGCCTGCTGAAAAGAAGCTGCAATATCCGCCTCTTTATACTCGATTCCCTTAAGTCTGCATCTGTTTAAATGGTTTAAAACAGATGATTTAAGACCGCTGAAACTGAAGTCATAACTCCCCTCTTCAAGCATAACTCTGGGAAATTTTACACTGTTCGGGTCCCCTTCCTTTGAAATTTTGTCGATTTTGGGACCTCCCGGGTAAGGAAGATTTAAACTTCGTGCCACTTTGTCATAAGCCTCCCCGGCAGCATCGTCTCTTGTGTGTCCCAAAATGTCAAAATCATTGTAGGAATTTATTTTAACAAGGTTTGTATGCCCTCCGGAAACAACAAGGCATATAAAAGGCGGCTCCAAATCGGGATATTGTATATAGTTCGCCGCTATATGCCCTTCTATGTGGTGAACGGGTATAAGGGGCAGACCCAAGCCGAAAGCCAGCGACTTGGCATAAGACACCCCCACAAGAAGCGCCCCCACAAGCCCCGGACCGTAGGTAACGGCAACTGCGTCTAAATCCTTAAAGCCAACACCTGCCTCTAAAAGAGCGTCTTTAACTACCCTGTCAATATTTTCAATATGCTTTCTCGACGCAATTTCCGGAACAACTCCGCCGAACTGCTTGTGTATTTTAATCTGTGAAGATATAACATTTGATAAAACCTCTCTGCCGTTTACAACCACAGCCGCCGACGTTTCGTCACAGGAGGATTCTATCGCTAAAATTACAACCTTTTCTTCCATAAAAAATCTGCCTTTCGATCTTCTGAATATATCATAATAACATTTGCTTTTTATTTTAACACATCGTTTCGGTATTTTCAATAATAAAGACCCGATTTTTCGCGGCGAAATCACGGATTTTTACAGAAATGTTACACAAAGGCTTCAATTACAGCGA
>JAJQBF010000040.1:0-1742 GCA_021203425.1 Clostridiales bacterium
TATTTGTCAAATTTTTTTTACTAAAAATTTTCACTATTTTTAAAAAACATTTATGCCGACACTATATAAAAACCGACTGCGGCTGTGCAGATAAAACCATACAGGCACTTTTTTTCCTAAACTGAATAAAATATAGAATAAGGCTTTGGGATGTGTGAGAATTATGCAGAATTTTCACCGCACAGACAGTTTTCCGCCCACACTGACCACTGAAGAGGAAACGAAGTATATAAACGAAATGGAAAAAGGTTCTGAAAAAGCAAAAAATATTCTCATTGAACACGACGTGCGCCTTGTCGCCCATATAGTCAAAAAATACCCCAACCATCAAAAAGATGCGGAAGACTTAATTTCAATAGGCTCAATCGGTCTGATAAAAGCCGTAAACACCTATAATTCCGCCAAAAAAGTCCGGCTTGCCACTTATGCCGCAAGATGCATAGAAAATGAAATTCTTATGTATATAAGACAGACGGAAAAATACCGCTCCGACTATTATCTGCAGGATACTGTGGGATATGACAAGGACGGAAACGAAGTTACCCTTCAGGATAGAATTCCCGACGGCGGCAGAGGGGTTGATGAAGAGGTTGAAAGCAAGATTGAAACAGCAAGACTTTTAAAAAGCATAGGAGCGGCACTTTCGGAGAGAGAAAAACTTATTTTGAAAATGAGATACGGGCTTTCGGGAGAAGAAGAGCTGATACAAAGAGAAATAGCCAAAATTCTCGGCATAAGCCGAAGCTATGTCAGCAGGATTGAAAAAAAGCCCTGTCGAAACTGAAAACAGAGCTGAGTTCATAATAGGCGACAACTCGCCTATACATATACATATCCAATTTAGGTTTTTGCAAAGGCAAATCCTTTTTTTATTGCCTGAAAATAAATAGAAATTTGTTAATTTTTTGTGTTAATTTTCAAAACATATATTTATACCCTTAAGCTGTTCTTTAACATTCCAATCTTTTGGCTGCTCTCGGCGGCTCCAAAATTTTGCGCCTCCTTCTATCCATCTTTTTCTCCATATTTCAAATGCTTTTTCTCTCGGATTATACCAATCTCCGTTGTCAAAGTCAAAATCGTCTAAGCCGAATTGAAAACCGCAGCAGGGACATATATCATTTGAGCTGTAGCCTAATTCATCACTGCTGTATGCCGGTTCATATAAGCCCTTAAAATTACATACTGGACATTTAAACATCGGTTCTTCCTGCATAACATTAGTATCCATATTATTATCCGACAAAGAACATCACACACCTTTCTTTCTTTTATTATACTATAGATTTATTTGAATATCAATCCAAAAACTTCAGGTTATGAAGTTTTTTATGAGAAGGACAGGTTTTTTCTTGACAAAATCTTTTTAAATGATATAATGAAAGAAAAAGATAAATTGATGATAAGGATATGCTGCGGTTATACGAAAAACCAGAGAGGGCTGTATTGGTGGAAACAGTCTTTTTACGATTTCCGGTGAAGGGCAGGTTTTGCCTTTCTTTAAGTACCCCCTTTGAGAGATGCCAATAACGTCCGTATGGTCTGCGTTAAAAGACCTATCCGCTTTTAAGGGTGGAAACGAACAAAAAACTTTCTCGTCCCATAGGCTTGTGTCTTATGGGGCGATTTTTACTATAAAAGCGTTGTCGATAGACAGACAGACGGTCAAACAAAGTTTGTGCGGCTGTTTGTATATCAGACAACCTCCCCAAAATGAGCAGCGCAGAGCGATAGCTCGAAGC
>JAJQBF010000040.1:1752-5906 GCA_021203425.1 Clostridiales bacterium
TGTATATCAGACAACCTCCCCAAAATGAGCAGCGCAGAGCGATAGCTCGAAGCAGCGAATTTGGGGGCGATTGCTTATCATTAAAAGCGGCTAATTACCGATAACTCATATCCTATTCTGCCGGCAATTTTTAAAGTGAAATTTACCGGCGGAAGTTAAATCAATGTAATTAATACGGAGGAATTAAAATGATTAATGTCACTTTAAAAGACGGCAGTATTAAACAATACGAAAACGGCACAACTATTCTTGATGCCTGCAAGTCTATTTCAGAGGGACTTGCAAGAAATCTTTGCTGTGCCAAAGTTGACGGTGAGGTTTTCGACTTAAGAACACCTCTTACAGCTGACTGTTCACTTGAATTTTGCACATTCGACAGTGACGAAGGTAAAAGAGCCTTCCGCCACACAGCGTCTCATATTATGGCTCAAGCCGTAAAAAGACTTTATCCCGAAACAAAATTAGCTATCGGTCCTTCTATAGCCGACGGTTTCTATTACGATTTTGACAGAGAAACTCCTTTTACGGAAGATGATCTGACTAAAATCGAAACCGAAATGAAGAAAATCGCAAAGGAAAATCTGACTCTCGAAAAATTTGAACTTCCAAGAGAAGAAGCTATTGCCTTTATGGAAGAAAAGGGCGAACCTTACAAGGTTGAGCTTATACAGGATTTACCGGAGGACTCTGTTATTTCTTTCTATAAACAGGGCGACTTTACAGATCTCTGTGCCGGTCCTCACCTTGTTTCCACAAAGCCGGTTAAGGCTGTTAAACTTACCTCTGTTGCCGGAGCTTACTGGAGAGGCAGCGAAAAGAATAAGATGCTTTCCAGAATTTACGGAACAGCCTTCACAAAGGCTGCCGACCTTGAAGAACACCTTCGTCTTATTGAAGAGGCTAAAAAGCGTGACCACAGAAAAATAGGCAAAGAACTTGGTCTTTTCGTTCTTCTCGAAGAAGGTCTCGGTTTCCCATTCTTCCTGCCCTACGGTATGGTCATAAAGAATGAGCTTATTGACTATTGGAGAGAAATTCACAAAAAAGCCGGCTATGTTGAAATTCAAACACCTATGATTCTTAATAGAGCCCTTTGGGAAAGAAGCGGCCATTGGGATCACTATAAGGAAAATATGTACACAACAGTTATAGACGATACAGACTTTGCCGTTAAGCCTATGAACTGCCCCGGCGGTATGCTTGTCTATATGCAGGAACAACATTCCTACAGAGACTTACCTTTGAGAGCAGGCGAACTCGGTCTTGTTCACCGCCACGAAAAGAGCGGCCAGCTGCATGGTCTTATGAGAGTACGCTGTTTCACACAAGATGATGCGCATATTTTTATGACAAAGGAGCAAATTAAAGATGAAATCAAGGGTGTAGTTGCCCTTATCGACCAGGTTTATACTCTTTTCGGCTTTGATTATCATATCGAGCTTTCCACACGTCCCGAAAATTCAATGGGTTCTGATGAAGACTGGGAAGTAGCAACAGCAGGTCTTAAAGACGCTCTTGATGAACTTGGCAGGGATTATGAAATCAACGAAGGTGACGGCGCTTTCTACGGACCTAAGATTGACTTCCATTTAACAGACTGTCTGGGAAGAACATGGCAGTGTGGAACTATTCAGCTCGATATGCAGCTGCCTGAAAGATTCAACCTTGAATACACAGACAAAGACGGTCAGAAGAAACGTCCTGTTATGATCCACAGAGTTGTTTTCGGTTCAATCGAAAGATTCATAGGTATTTTAACAGAACATTTTGCCGGAAGTTTCCCCACATGGCTTTCTCCCGTTCAGGTTAAGGTTCTTCCTATTTCGGAAAAATTCGAAGACTATACAGACACAGTTAAGGACGCCCTTGAAAATGCCGGCATAAGAGTTGAAACAGACTACCGTTCCGAAAAGATAGGCTATAAGATAAGAGAGGCAAGAAACAAGAGAGTTCCTTATATTCTTGTCTGCGGCGCTAAAGAAAAGGAAAGCGGAACAGTTACTGTAAGATGCGGTGAAAATGTTTTGGGAGCTTTCAAGCTTGACAAGTTTATTGCCGATATCAAGAAAGAAATCAGTGAAAGAGGCGGCAGAAATACATCTGTTGTCAACCCGGAATAATTATTTTTTAATAACGGAGGATTTTAAAATGAGCTGTAACCACGAACATCATGACCATGACTGTTGTGATCACGACCACGAATGTGAACAAATAAATCTTGTTCTTGACGATGACAGCGAATTAACCTGTGACGTAATCTGCGTTTTCAGTATTGATGAAGATTCGGATCGGGAATATATTGCTTTAGACCCCGGCGAGGATAAGGAAATTCTTTTATATCGTTTTTCCGAAACAGATGAAGGCGAAATAAGTCTTGATAATATCGAAAGCGATGAAGAATATGAGGCAGTTTGCAGCGCTTTAGACGAAATTTTCGCCGAAGACGACGAACTTGATTATTACGAAAAAGACGAATAATTAATAACAAATAACAATAAGGATGCCATGTTCCCGATTGAGATGCGGTATCCTTATTTTTTATGCCTTTTGAAGTAACCTCTAAATATTATTTATTTGCCATTTTGATGCTGTTAAAAACCCTTTATTTATCAGTTTTTTTTTACAATGAGCTAAACCAAATTTTAAGGATTTTTAGAGGTTCCCTTGTGGCTGTACATTTTTATGTTTTATAATGTCTTTTTTCCATATACCCAGTCTGTAGGCTATGAAAAGCATAGCCGCCCCTATGCCGTTGCTGACAACTACGGCATACCATATACTCTGCTCCTGCATATGGAAAATATTTTCAAAAGTCCAAATTGTGGCAAGCCTGAAAACCCACAGACGTGAAGCATCAACCACCATATTAACCATTGTATGTCCCGAGCCTTGAAAAAGCCCCGATGTGGAATTATAAACACCGTTTGTAAAACATCAAAACGCCATTATGGAAACAAACTTCGATCCCATAGATAAAACATCTTCGTCTCCGTTTGCGAAAATATTTACAATAGGTCTGTTTACAAAGCTTCGGGAGAGAATCATACCACAGACAAAGAGAAAAGCAACTGACATAAGACAAGCCAGCTTATAAGCCTGCTCCGCCCTGTCACGTTTTCTTGCTCCTATGTTCTGCCCAACTATTGTGGCTACAGCGGAACCGACCGCTGTTGAAGGCAGGGTAATAATTCCGTTTACACGGTTGCCTATGCCGTAGGCTGCCGTTGCCGCATCGCCGTATTTAAGTACATTTTTGGCAATAAGCAAAAAACCGAACTGCATAGTGCTTCCGCCAAGAGCCGTAGGCAGACCGACCTTAACAATTGTTTTAAGCTCGTCGGTCTTAATATGCATATTAAAAAGGTCAATATGTATGAGTTTCTTCTTATTTGTAAGACTTATAAAGGCAATAACCGCCCCGGGAATTTTAGCCGAAAGAGTAGCCAGCGCCGCTCCGGTTATTCCCATGTTCAAACCGAACATCAAAAGGGGATCCATAACAATATTTACGGCTATGCCCAAAAGATTTAAAAGCATAGGCGTTACCGTATTTCCCTGAGCCTGATTTACAGCGGAATAAAGATTTATCATAAATAAAAAGGGCATATCCAGTACGATAATTCTTAAGTATATTCTTGCCGATGAATTTACGGCTCCCTCTGCCCCGAGCCAGTTTACAATAGCCTAAGATGAAATAAAGCATATAAAAGCCGCCGCAAATGAAAAAATCATAGGGCTTGCAAAAACGTGCTCCGCCATATCCCTTGCGTTTTCGTTGTCCTTTGCCCCGAAAAACTGAGATATAAGAACGGAACCGGCAAGGCTTATGCCTTGACCGAATTGAATTATTACATTTTGAACGGGAGTAACAACGGTAATGGCCGCCACAGACTCCTTTCCTATTTTCCCCAGCCAGTAGGTATCCGTAAGGTTATAAAGTGTCTGCAAAAAATTGTTGAAAATAATGGAAATCGAAAGACATAAAATAGCGCTTAAAAGACTTCCGTTTACAATTAATTCTCTGTCGATTGTCTTTTTAAACAAGTGTATATTTTTCATAAAAATTTCCCCCTTAAAGAAATATAAGGCGGCTGCCCTTTAAAGAACTGAACCCACCCCTGTCAAGTAGACAGAGCAAATAACAAAAGAATTAT
>JAJQBF010000288.1 GCA_021203425.1 Clostridiales bacterium
ATTAAATATTCAGAGAAAAAGTTATATATTAAGCAAAAAGGAGGCATTACACAAATGAATTTATCAAGGAAAATGCTCAGGGGGCTGGGCTGCGGAATGTTGGCTTTTGCTATGTCTGCAGGGCAGGTCGGTCTAGTGAGTGTGTCGGCGGCTCAGGGAACGGTTATTACAGTAGGAAAGGGCTCCGGCTATGACTATAACACTGTAGGCGAGGCTCTTGCCTCTGTCAGTTATACACCTACAAAAAGAAATCCCCTTACCATAAATATAGCAAAGGGTACATATGAAGAGAGTTTTACGGTTTCCATTCCCTATGTTACTCTTATACATGACGGCGATGCGGAAGATGTTGTTATAACATATGACAAGGCAGTAGGTCAGGCAGATATGAGCAAGAGAGCCGGAACGGAAAAAACCGCTACCGCTGCGGTAAGCGCAGAGGCGGAAGGCTTTACAGCCAAAAACATAACCTTCGAAAATTCTTATAATCTGGAACAGGAAGAGGAATATTCACAGGCTGTGGCAATTACAACCTTAGCTGATATGGTTACGTTTGAAAACTGCCGCTTTATAGGCAGACAGGACACGATGTATTTAAAAGGCGCCTCGAAAGGGGCAGATGTGGCAGGAAGTGCTAATTATGCCAGAGTTTATTTAACAGGCTGTTATATTGAAGGAACAATTGACTTTATTTTCGGCGATGCAACAGCATATTTTGAAAACTGCGACATAAATATGGCTTACAGAGAAGGCGGAGGATATTTTACCGCTCCGAACACAACTCTTTACAATATAGGCTATGTTTTTAACGGCTGTAATTTTACGGTTGACAGCAAATATACAGAAGATGAGGCACAATATATATACTTGGGAAGACCATGGCAGGCGGATAATGACCACCCGAATTTCGGCTCAAGTGTTCTTATTATGAATTCATCTCTTCCGTCAATTTTAAACAGTGACGGCTTTGCCCTTTGGGACAGCACAACCAATAAGGACAAGGTACGTTTTATGGAATACAATAATACTGTTAAGGGATATGCGGAAGATACATCGGCAAGAGCTGATTATGTGAGAATTTTGACCGCTGAACAGGCGGAAAACTTCAACCCCTTTAATATTTTAAGAGGGGAAAATATGTGGAACCCGGGTAATTTTGATTCACTGGCAAACAGCCCCGGGGCTGAAATTACCTTAGGCTCTTATGAAATTTCCATACCTAAAGGGGAAAGCCGTGAATTTGAAACATATATACTTCCTTTAACTTCAAAGGAAACCTCAATATCCTATACAAGTGATAACGAAACAGTTGTTTCTGTTGATAAAAACGGTGTTATAACCGCAAATATGACGGGAAGTGCTTATGTAAAGGCAGCTTTGCCCAACGGTATGTATGCCGGAGCTACGGTTACCGTTACATCGGCAAGAACAGACGCCCCCGAGGCAGCTGAGGTGTCTCTTTCCGAAGGGTCGGAGCTTGCAGTCGGAAGCCGTTTAAGGGCAAGCTACAGCTTTGTTTCCAGAGATGACAACTCCGATGATAACAGCCTTTTGATATGGAGTGCTGTTGACGGAACCGGAGACGAATACGTACTGGCAGAAGGCAGAGGAGAAAGCTTTAAGGAGTATGTTGTTACGGAAAACGAAAAAGGCTGTTATATAAAATTTACGGTTTATCCCGAAACAAATTCAAGCTATGGTAAGGCAGGAACCCCCGTCAGCAAGACAACCCAAAATAAGGTTAAGGGAGAAAATACAGTCATTTTAAAAGACGGTTTTTTCACAGATGAAAATTGGCAGGCAAGCGGTATGTTCGGTGTTATTACAGACCATAACAACGATTACAAAACAGGAGACAGTGAAACAAACACGGCGGCTGACAGGCTTGTTTCCGATAAATATATAGCCGGCAGTGATTTTAATATTATATTAAGAGAACGCTTTAACCCTAAAGTTGATGGGCTTTCGGGAGACAGCTATGAGGATATTTTTATAAATTATAAGGACAGCAGTAATTATTATAAGGTAAGAATAACAAGAGGTGGAAATACAAAATCTCTGAGATGGTATATTATAAAGAGTATTGACGGAGCGGAAGAAATTTTAGCCTCGGACGAAAGCAGTATGTCAGGCAATGTTTATCAAAACTCAGGAGAGGATAACCCGTTCTTTAAACTTTATATTTCAAAATCAGGCGAAACCGTAACGGCAAAGTTTGTTTTGGAGGAAACATCATCTGTTCTTTCAACTATTTCGGCAGATTATGACAGCACACTTTCAGAGGGAACCTTTGCTCTTGAAATGTACGGCAAAACAGAGGGCATACTTATAGACTATGTAAATATTTTCGGTCCCTCGAAGGACAAAACGGAAACTGCCGCAAGAATATTTATAGCAGGCGACTCTACGGCTAAAGACTATGGCAGTGACAACACAATCGGCGGCTGGGGAGAATACATACCCTATTATTTTTCAGAGGAAGTTGAAATTATAAACAAGGCGGAAGGCGGAAGAAGTTCACGTTCCTTTATGAACCAGGGCAGACTTGACGAAATCTGTAACGAGGCAGGCGAAGGAGATTACGTTTTCATACAGTTCGGCATCAATGACGGTCAGACAGATGATGCCTACAGGCTTGAATATTCTGTTGCCTTAGGCGAGCCGGACGCAGAGGGAATTTATCCTTCAGTGAAACCCACCAAGGCTGCTACACCACAGGTACTTTTGGACTGTTATAAAGACTCCGGTTATCCTTACAGCGAAACCTTCTATCCTTATGAAGGCGGAACCTTCAAGTGGTATTTGGAGCAGTATGTAACGAGAGTAAGAGAAACAGGGGCAACTCCCGTTCTTATGACATCGATTTGCAGAGTTTTCTTTGACTCAGACGGCAAAATCATACCTCACCACGGTGAAAACGACGGCTATATAAAGGTTGTTTTACAGGTCGCCGAGGAAATGAACTGCGATGTTATAGATTTTTATGAAATAACTAAGGATTTATATGAAGATTACGGCTATATGATGGTTCAGGGTCTTTCCAACATTAAGGCTGACGGCTCAATGGATTTGACTCATTATAATAAATTCGGAGCAAATATAATTGCAAGCAAGTTTGCGGCGGCTGTAAAAGAGGCTGAAATAGGTCTTGAAAATTATGTAACGGCATCGAGAGCCGATGTTGAAAAGACAGACGGACTTAAAAGCGGAAATCTTTGGCTTGTGGGCGATGAATATATGGCAGACTATTCAAACGATTTAACCGAATATGTTGTAGACAGGGCAAGCCTTTACGACTATATGTCGGAATATCTGTCAAGTCTTCTTACGGTTCACTCCTGCGGAGTTTCCGGGGCAAGCTCAAAGAGCTATATTGAAACGGAAGAATATCAAAGCTTTATAGATAATGTTTCCGCCGGAGACTATGTTGTGATTCATTTCGGTACAAACGATAAAATTGCCGGAGAGAGTTATACAAGCCCCGAGGGAGATAAAGACACTGTCGGAAGTTTCCAATATTATCTTTACAACTATTATGTTCAGCCCGTAAAGGATAAGAATGTAGTGCCTATAATTATAACTCCTATTTCAGAATATTCATTTAAAAAGGGAGAATTTGAATATACCGATGAGGGTTACCGTGACGCAGCAAGGAATCTTGTTTCGGAACTTCAGCTTTATTTCTGTAATATGACGGAGAACACAGCGGAGCTTTATAAAACAGCCGGAGAAGATGAAAGCAGAGTTTATAACGCTTATGATTCAGAGGGGCTTATTCCAAACGGTTTAAGTGAAATAGGCGCAAGAACTTTTGTTAAAAGTTTTCTGAATTCTATGCTTTATTCAAGCTCTACATTTAAGAGTTATATTCAGATTCCCGATGAAGACGAGATATATTACACAAGAGGGGATTTTGCCGAAAAGCTGGCGGCAGCCTTTGGGTTTAAGAGTACCGGCATACGCACATTTGCCGATATGTCACGAGGCAGAAACTATGTTGACAGCTGTAATGCACTTAAAGAATACGGAATTGCAGAAGGCGACGAAGACAACTGCTACTATCCCGAAGATTTGCTTTCGGTATCGGCATATAAAGAGTTTATGGAAAACACCGAGAAGGCTTTAGGTCTTGAAACAGGCATAGATTATTCAGAGTATGCAGAAGGTGATTTCGTAAGAGATTACGAGGCAATGAACGGTATTTTAGAGCTTTTAAGCATTAAAAACAGGGATTGATTATGAAGAAATTACATTTTATACTTGTTTTCGCTGCTGCCTTAATTTTAAACCTGACTGTTGTTTTCGGCTCAACAGCCGTAATTAAAACAAGACTTTATTATGACGGAGCATTGAGGGAATATCAGGCGGAGGCTGTTTATATAACAATAAACAGCGAGCCTCTTAAAAGCTATTCCATTATTCCCGTCGTAATGAACAGCAGGGTTCTTGTGTGTGCAAGAGATGTGTTTACGGAGCTTGGCTGTGAAATAAGCTGGGACGACGGCTCAAGGCAGCTTTGTGTCACAAAAGGCAGCGACACAATAATTATACCTGTTGACACTAAGACAATTTACAAAAACGGAACGGCAGTTACAGTTGATGCGGCATCTAAAATCATAAACAGCTATACAATGGTTCCCGTAAGGGTTGTTGCCGAAGGGCTGGGCTGTGAAGTAAGCTTTGACAATGACGAAAGAATTGTATATATAAATTCACCGGCAGAGGAGGAAGAAACCGAAGAAGAGGAAGTAATCTCAAATAAAACGGTTTCTTCCGAAACCGAAAAAACAGCCGAAAAAAGCAAAACAAAAACCGTTTCAAAAGGCTCGGGTATAAAAATTCTTTGGGATACAATAAGTTCATACGGGGCAAATGACAATGAAACAAAGCGTATTCCCATTGAGGGGCTTGATGTGCTGTGTCCCACATGGTTTGCCATAACAAGTTCAGGGGGAACAATTTCGGATTTTTCAAAGAAAAGCTATACTGAATAGGCACACGAACAGGGTTATGAGGTTTGGGCTCTTGTTACAAACAGTTTCGATCCCAATATAACAACGGGCTTTTTAAATAATAAAGAAGTAAGTGAAAAAATAATAACCGATCTTTTGGATATGTGTATAGAAACCGGAGTTGACGGCATAAATGTTGACTTTGAGTCAATATATGCTTCTGACGGTGACGCATATGTGGAATTTATGGAAAAACTTGCAGACAGCTTTCACGAAATGAATCTGACTGTTTCAGTGGATACCTATGTTCCTGCCTCTTATAACTCCTGTTATCATATGGAGGATATGGGAGAAATATGCGATTATGTTATAATGATGGCTTATGATGAACATTTTTCCACAAGTACGGAGGCAGGTTCCGTGGCATCTCTGCCTTGGGTTGAAACATGGCTTGATGCTGCCTGTGAGCTTGTGGATACGGATAAACTTATTTTGGGCTGTCCCTTTTACACAAGAACCTGGCACGTAACCTCCGGCGGCTATGTAGGGGCAAACTCGGCTTACGGTATGGATAACGCTTACAAGCTGTTAACCGACAACGGAGCTGAGATTGTCTATGACGAAGAAACAGGTCAGAATTACGGCGAATATTATCAGCAGGGAGATACGGTTAAAATCTGGCTTGAAGACGAAACCTCGCTCAGGGCAAGAATGGAGCTTGCCGTTGAATACGGCTGCGGCGGTGCTGCCTTTTGGAGAAGGGGTTTTGAAAACGAAGAGGCTTGGGATATTATAAACGAGTATTTTTAAAAAAAATTGATGGCTGAATAAGGTTTACATTTGTTCAAAAATCTGTTATAATGAAATTGGAAAACATCGGAAACTCTAACAGTACTGTGTATTTTTGT
>JAJQBF010000115.1:0-3377 GCA_021203425.1 Clostridiales bacterium
AGGCACTTCGTCCATATAAAAATCATAAAGCGCCGAAAGCGATTCATACATAAATCATAACCTCTTTTCGTTTCACCCTTCTGCCGGCATATATAATAACAAATATATTCTACCATAAGACTGACTTTTTTTCACCGCAAAATTATTTTTTGATGTCTCTTCTGAAAAAAATTAAAAAAATTAAAAAAATTTCTATATTTAGGCTTGTTTTTTACTAAATACAGTGTTATAATAAGAGTGCAGTTGGATATACAGGTAGATGCATATCCGTAATTGCTGCAAAATTAATTTTTTATCTTTCTTTTTCCTTTTACGGTCCCCTGTTTTGTCCGCAATAAAGCAGGGGGCTGTTTACGTTTTCACAAAATTTTCACGAAGAATCAAAAAGCCGCCGCCTCACCCCACTTCGGGGAACACAGGCAGCGGCTTTGTTATCATTATAAATTAATTATTTCTTCTTGCCGAATTTTACCTTTGAAAGCAGATACCATACAGAGCCCGCAATGAGAACTGATGACCATGTACCGGCAATAATACCTACTACTATAGGCAGGGCAAATTCTTTAATTGACTGAACACCCAAAATATAGAGTGCGCCGATTGTAAACAATGTTGTAAGAGAGGTATAAATTGAACGTTTTATACACTGGTTTACAGAAAGGTCTACAAGTTCCTCGGCATTCATTTTTCTGTGAGCATTCTTATTTTCTCTTACTCTGTCGAAAATAACAATAGAGGCATTAATCGAATAACCCAAAACTGTCAGAATAGCTGCTATAAATGAATTTGAAAGAGGTATTCTCAAAACAGCATAGCAGGTAAGAACGATTAAAGCATCATGGAGAAGAGCGATAATTGAAGATGCGCCTGTTGTAAAGCCTCTGAATCTGAAGGATACATATATAAGCATACATATGCAGGAGATAATAACGGCAAGAATTGAATTTCTTGTCATTTCAGAGCTTATTGTAGCTGAAATCTGAGTAACTGAGAAATCAGCGTCTTCAAGGTCATACTTCTGGGCAACAGCAGCAATAACGGCTGCAATATTTCCCGTATAACCTTCGCCTGTAGCTACTGTATGAACGTGTTCTGTTGTTTCTTCTGTTGCAGATTCCGATTCAAGAACTGCGTCTGATAAATCTATATCGTTTCCGTCTGCGTCTGTCATACCCTCGAAGGCATCGGGAGAAATTGAATATGTTCCGTCGCCGTTGTCGATAAGGTCGTCTTCATCAAGATTAAGCTCAATGTTGTTTGCGCTGTCATCAGCCGCTGCATCTTCTGTGTCAGCTGCCTCTTCTGCCTCTGCGTCTTCTGTATCAACAGCCTCTTCTGCCTCTGCTGAGTCTTCATCTGCTGTTGCCTCTGCGTCAGCCTCAGCCTCTGAAACAACACTTGAAATTTCGATTTCGTTGTCTGAATCAACATCTTCTTCGGATTCTGCCGAAACAGCATCGTCTTCCTCAGCATCAACAGCAATTCCGTCTTCTGTGTCTGTTCCCACAGCTGCCTCGCTTAAAGCTGCCTCATCAAGAGCGTCATTAACGGTTGTATCATCAATAACAGATTTAAGCTTTATAATAGCCTTGTTTTCAGATGTTACCTTCTGAATAACAGGTGTGTCATCTTCAACAACAGATGCAACAAGAGCCTCAAGTTCTTCCTGAACAAAATCTTCGCCTACATTTACTTCAATTGAGCTGCCGCCTGTAAACTGAATGTCATAGTTGAAAACACCGTTGCCCGATGCTCCGTTTACGATACCGAAAATAACGCCTACTGCTACAACAACAGTTGAGATGCCGATCCAAATCTTTCTGCCGCTTACAACCTTAATATGCTTAACTTCCTTGGCATTTTCACCCTTAACAGTCTTAACACCGTAGAATTTGGGGTTTGTAACGCCCAGTCTGAAGAAAGCGTTTACAAGAAGTCTTGTAATAACAAGAGCCGTAAACATAGAAAGAACGATACCGATTATAAGAGTCTGAGCAAAGCCCATTATAGTACCCGTACCTAAAAGGTAGAGAACAACACCGGCAATAATTGTGGTTACGTTTCCGTCTATAATAGCTGAAAGAGCATTTGAGAAACCGTTTTTAATGGCTGTTCCCGTACTTCTTCCTACAGCAAGCTCTTCCTTAATACGCTCGAATATAATTACGTTTGCGTCTACCGCCATACCTATTGAAAGCAGGATACCGGCGATACCGGGGAGAGTAAGTGTTACTTCAAAAAGGCTTAAAACAAGAACATCAAGCCCTATATAAATAAGGAGCGCCCAATCGGCAAGGAATCCCAAGCCCTTATATGCAATAAGCATAAAGAGAAGAACAAGTATAATACCTATAACACCGGCAAAAAGACTTGTTGAAAGAGATGATGCGCCGAGTCTTGCACCTATTGAGTTTGATTCTATAACACGAAGGTCAAAGGGAAGTGAACCTGACTTAATAAGGTTAGCCAAATTCTGAGCCTTTTCGTTTGTGAAGTCGCCTGTTATAATAGCGGAACCGTCAAGAATTGCCGTATTTACGGTAGGTGCGCTTATAACAGAGTCGTCAAGAAGAATATATATCTGCTTTCCTATGTTATTCTGTGTAGCTTCGGCAAAAGCAGATGCGCCTGTAGAGTCAAATTCAAGAGCAACAACAACCTGGCTTACACCGTTCTGGCTTGATGTTGACTTATATGCGTCCTTTACGTTTGCGCCGTCAACAACAACGTTTCCGTCTTCGTCCATAAAATAAAGATGGGCTGTCTGACCGATTTCATTAATAGCAGTTTCTGCGTCTTCAACACCGGGAATTTCAACACGGATTCTGTCGAAACCCTCAGAGGCAACCTCTGCCTCTGTCCAGTTGTTTCTGTCAAGACGTTCCTGAATCATTGAAACAGCCGAACTCATTTCTGTGTCGGTAGGTGTGTAGTCTACTGCCTCATATACAACATATACGCCGCCCCGAAGGTCAAGGCCGAGATGAATATTCTGATAGCCCAGACGTCCCCAAAGGGTATTGCCGTACATAGCTACTACACCTAAAAGGACTACGACTAATGCTAATATGAAAATAATTAAACCATTTTTCTTTTTCATTAGTAATTTCCTCCCTAATATATTTTTTAAGCGGGTTCCTTCATATATTATTGCAGCAGTTCAGCCGACTTTCAAAATATCTGCGTAAAGCCGAACTGTTGTTTTAAATTGTAACCGCCCGTATAGACGAATGGTTTGCCGTCTAACACTCTGCACTATATTTTACCATAATAAATCAATCAATGCAAGAAATTCTTTGTCTTTTTCACCCGAAACTTTTTCAAAATCTTATCATTTTATCAGCCGAAAAAAGAAATGCTGTGAAAAAGATATCTTC
>JAJQBF010000115.1:3387-5782 GCA_021203425.1 Clostridiales bacterium
CATTAATATAAAAAGGGCGGCTTTAACCGCCCGAAAAACCGATTCTTTAATTTCTGTTTTATGCAGAAATTGCCTTATGCCCTTTTGAAACCGCCGCCTCAGGAAAAACACAAGCCTTTTTAAGAACATATTTTATTCCTCTTCAGGAAGATGCTCATGTTCGCTGATATCATTTACGGGTTTTTCAAGACCTTCTATAACAATTCCGTTCTTCTCTGCATAGTCCCAAAGGGCTGCGTGAAGAGCCTCTTCCGCAAGACATGAACAGTGAACCTTAACGGGAGGAAGTCCGTCGAGAGCCTCCATAACAGCCTTGTTTGTAATTTCAAGAGCCTCCTGTATTGTCTTTCCCTTTATAAGCTCGGTAGCCATTGAACTTGTGGCTACAGCCGCACCGCAGCCGAAAGTTTTAAACTTAGCGTCAAGAACAACTCCGTCTTCTATTTTAAGGAAGATTTTCATAATATCGCCGCATTTCGCATTGCCTACTGTTCCTACACCGCTTGCGTCTTCAATTTCTCCTACATTTCTGGGATTCATAAAGTGATCCATAACTTTTTCGCTGTACATCATAATTATCTACCTCTTTTTCTTATTTGTTATTCTGTGATTTTATAAATTCCTCATACAAAGGTGACATCTTTCTGAGTCTTTCTATAATCGGAGGAATTTTTTCTATTACATAGTCTGCCTCTTCCTCTGTGTTAAATCTGCCCAGAGAAAGCCTTAATGAGCCATGAGCCTTTTCATGGGGTAAGCCTATGGCAAGGAGAACATGAGAGGGGTCAAGGGAGCCGGACGTGCAGGCACTTCCGCTTGAACCGCAGATTCCGTTCATATCCAAAAGAAGAAGTATAGACTCGCCCTCTATAAATTCAAATGAAATATTGATATTTCCGGGAAGTCTGTGTTCTCTTGAGCCGTTAAGCCAGCAGTGATCTACCTTTGAAGTAATACCGTCGATAATTTTGTCTCTTATTTTTCGCTGTCTTTCCGTTTCTTCCGCCATATGGGCAACTGCGTCCTCCATAGCCTTGCCTATGCCCACAATTCCGGGTACATTTTCCGTTGTGGCTCTTCTTCCTCTTTCCTGCTGACCGCCGTGAATAAGGTTTTTAATTTTGATTCCCTTCCTTATATATAAGGCGCCTACACCCTTGGGGGCATAAATTTTATGTCCCGACATAGAAAGAAGATCTATATTTAAAGCCTTAACGTCAATGGGAATATGACCTGCCGCCTGAACAGCGTCTGTATGGAAAATAATTCCGTGTTCCTTTGCTATCTTGCCTATTTCTTCAATAGGCTGAATCGTACCTATTTCGTTGTTGGCAAACATAATCGTAATAAGGATTGTATCGGGGCGGATTGCCGCTTTTAAATCCTCCACGCTTATAAGCCCTTCTTTGTTTACGGGAAGGTAGGTTACCTCATAGCCCTTTGATTCGAGATATTCACAGGTATGAAGAACAGCGTGGTGTTCTATTGCACTTGTTATAATGTGCCTGCCCTTGTCTGAATATGCCTCTGCAATACCCTTTATAGCCCAGTTGTCAGCCTCGGAACCGCCGGAAGTAAAATAAATTTCCCTCGGATCGGCATTAAAAGCCGCTGCAACCTGACCTCTTGCCTTTTCAACAACTTCTTTGCATTTCTGCGCCTGGGTATATATACTTGAGGGGTTAAAATAACTCTCCGTAAAATATTTTGAAATTTCCTCCATAACCTCGGGGCTTACTCTTGTAGTAGCCGCATTGTCAAAATAATATATCTTGTCCACTAATAAGACTCCTTTACATATAAAATTTTATATTTATTGCTTTATCATTAGTATATTTACCGATTTATCCCTCTGACACAAGATCCTTTAATGTTATTGAGTCTGCCGTTTCTTTTAGGTTCGTGCTGAGTTTCTGCCATACACCACTTGCTGTACAGCCGCTGCAGCCGCTGCTGCCGCAGACACCTTCATCACTGCATTCTACCAAACTTAAAGACCCTTCCAAAGCCTCCAAAAGCTGACAAACCGTTATGTCCTCCGGCGCCATATTAAGCTTATATCCGCCGCCGGCGCCTCTTACGCTTTTGACAAAGCCGCCTTTTTTAAGTGACGCTATAAGCTGTTCCAAATAATTTTCGGAAATACCGTTTCTGTCGGCTATAGCGTTTAAAGAAACAGCGCCCTTGTCTTCATTCAGCGCAATATCTATCATAGCCTTAAGCCCGTACCTTGCTCTTGTTGATATTTTCAAAATATCACCTCTTACACATTAATTCCAACCTTTTTACTTGGTATTAATATGATATACCTTTACGGCAATATTGTCAAGCCCCTAAAGGCGGTTTTTGCAAGTTAGCATACACTAATTTTTTTAAGGTGTTATCGACATACACT
>JAJQBF010000284.1 GCA_021203425.1 Clostridiales bacterium
ACTTTTTATTTATGGTTATTATTGCCATTTACACGGTTCAAAATTCGCCCTCATTTTTTCCAAAAAAATCATGGGATTTTCCTGGAAAAAATCTCCACCTTACCCTTGACAATTTATTACTTGGCTAAGTGTAACCAATCATTGACACCCTAACAATATAATTTTTCGGCTGTTTTCGAATTGGGGATACTGTCCTTTGAGGGAGCCAGGCCGGCCAAGGAAATAAGACCGTTTAAATAGTTATAAAATTCATTTCCTCCGCCATTTTTAATAAAGCTGTCACAGGTGTTAAAATAATAAACGGGTTCTTTCATAGTGTATTAATCCCCTTCCTTAATGTATAAATTTAATATTGTCTGTGCAAGATTTTTGTATTCCTCAGCCAAATATTTCGGTTCGAAAATTATCATATTGTCTGAAAACTGGAAAAGCCAGCCCCAAAATGCCGGGCTGATTTGAACCGCAACATTTGCAAGGAATATATAGTCATTAAATTTTGTAATCTTTGTCTGTTCACCGAATTTGTCATAAATTACGCTCATCAAAGCTTTGTCAAAGCCCAAAACTATATTTTCGGAATATCCGTCATACATTTTAAAGGCGTTTTGAGTGTATTTCTGCATCATAGAATAAGACAAAACGGCATTTTCGCTTATGTTTTCATCTAAAACAGAAACAGAGGTCATTTTGTCAACCCTGTATGTACACAGATCATTATACTTTGAAGTGTAGCATACAAGATAATAATTGCCTTCGTTAAAAACAAGGGCCGTAGGCTCTGCAATATATAAAGCCTTGTTTTTTTCTGTAGGTCTTTTCACCGTTTTCGTCAAGGTCGTAGTAATAAAAGGATACCTTTCTGTATTCTCTTACGGTCTCCTCCAAAGAGCTTACGTTGTAATATATGCTTTCATTGGAGTGCTTTTTTGTGTTTGTGTAAAGCAGGCTGTTTTTAAGCAGGTCGGCATAGAAGCTGCCGCCCAAATTCGCCAATTTTTCGGTCATTTCCTCTGTTTTTTTCTTGGTTATAAATGAAGAAGCCTGAACAGCGTCAATGAGAATTTTAAGCTCCGCAAGACTGAAGCTTCTGTCCTCAACATAATAGCATTTGTTGTGTCCCACAGTTCCTGACATAACCTCATAGCCGAATTTATTTAGAAGAGCAATGTCGTTTGCCAAGGTTCTTCTGTCGCAGGAAATACCCATATTAACAAGCCTTTGACAAATCTGGTTCGTCGTCAGAGGATGAACCTCGTTTGTTTCCTGTCTTAAAAGCTCCCACAGCTTAAGAAACTTTATTTTCTGATAGTTGCTCTTTACCATAAAACACCTCGTTTCCTCTTGTGAATTTAAAATAATTATAGCTTTCATATTTAATTTAGTCAACGCTTAACTGTCATAATTTTGCGACAGTTAAAAAGGCAAAATATCAAAAAATAAAAATTATATTGTAAACTTTAGGCGTTAATGTTAAAATTATAAATATGGGATTTACAGTTATACAGAAAACAAATGAGGGATGACGGAATGAAATTATTCGATAATATACAGAATATTGTAAAAGATGATATGGTGAAAACAATAACCAAAGGCAGCCGTGTTTCCATTGCGGCAGCTTGTTTTTCTATGTATGCTTATGCGGAACTTAAAAAGCAGCTGGAGGCTGTAGATAAATTTCGATTTATTTTTACCTCTCCTACCTTCGTAAAGGAGCGTGCGGAAAAACAAAAGAGAGAATTTTACATACCTCAGCTCAGAAGAGAAAACAGTCTTTACGGAACAGAGTTTGAAATACATTTAAGAAATGAAATGACTCAAAAAGCCGTTGCAAGAGAATGTGCCGACTGGATACGCAGAAAAGCCGTATTTAAATCCAATATAACAAATGAAAATATGGGCGGCTTTATGACGGTAGATGCCTGTAAGGAGCCGACGGCTTATATACCTTTGAACGGCTTTACAACAATTGACATAGGCTGTGACAGGGGAAATAATGCGTATAATATGGTCAACAGTCTTGAAACACCCTTTGCATCCGAATATATACGGCTTTTTAATTCTCTTTGGAATGACAAGGAAAAGGTACAGAACGTTACGGAAACAATTATTGAAAATATATCAACCGCATACAATGAAAATTCTCCAGAGTTCATATATTTTGTGGCTCTTTATCATGTTTTCAGTGAATTTTTAGAGGATATTTCCGAAGACGTTCTGCCAAATGAAGCTACGGGATTTAAACAGAGTGAAATATGGCATATGCTTTACGGCTTTCAGCGTGATGCCGTCCTTGCTATTATAAATAAGCTTGAACAGTATAACGGCTGCATTTTGGCTGACAGCGTAGGCTTGGGAAAAACCTTTACGGCACTGGTGGTTATAAAATATTACGAAAACAGGAACAAATCGGTTCTTGTTCTCTGTCCTAAAAAACTGGCGGAAAACTGGAATACATATAAAGGAAATTATGTCAATAATCCTATTGCGGCGGACAGGCTCAGATATGATGTATTGTTCCATACGGATCTTTCACGAAACGGTGGCACATCTAACGGAATTGACCTTGACCGTTTGAACTGGGGCAATTATGATCTTGTGGTTATAGACGAATCACATAATTTCCGCAACGGCATAGGTACTCACAGCAAAACAACCGAAAACCGCTATGTGCGCCTTATGGATAAGGTTATTCGTGCCGGGGTAAAAACAAAGGTGATTATGCTTTCGGCAACTCCCGTAAACAACCGCTTTGCAGATTTGAGAAATCAGTTTGCTATTGCATATGAGGGAAATCCCGATTTAATCGATAATAAGCTGAACACACGAAAATCAATAGAGAAAATATTCAGACAGGCTCAAAAGGCTTTTAATGCGTGGAGCAAGCTTGAGCCGGAAAAGCGTACAACAGATGCACTTCTCCGAACTCTTGATTTTGATTTCTTTCAAGTCCTTGACAGTGTTACAATCGCCAATTCGAGAAAGCACATACAGAAATATTATGACATAACCGAAATCGGTAAATTTCCGGATAGGCTTAAGCCAATTTCAATGCGACCTAAGCTGACGGATTTGGGCTCGGCTATTAATTATAACGAAATATATGAACAGCTTATGCTTTTATCCTTGTGTATATACACTCCCTCAAATCATATTTTCCCCAGTAAAATGGATAAATATATAAATCTTATTCACAACAAGGGAGAAAATCTGACACAGAAAGACCGTGAGGAAGGTATTCGCCGGTTGATGAGCGTTAATCTTTTGAAGCGTTTGGAAAGCTCTGTTCATTCTTTTCGTCTTACTCTGAACAGAATTAAGGCTTTTATAGACTATACACTTAAGACTATAGACAAGTTTGAAAAATTCGGAGCAGCGGATATAGAAACATATGAAACCTCCTTTGAAAGCGATCTTGACATAGAGGACAGCAATGCAGATTTCTTTACCGTCGGCAAAAAAGTAAAAATCGATCTTGAAGATATGGATTATGTTTCTTGGCGTGCCGAGTTGCAAAAGGATGCTGAAACACTTGAATTGTTGACTTTGATGATAGACGATATAACCCCTAAATATGACAGCAAGTTTCAGGAGCTTATCGGACTTATTTCCGATAAGGCTGAACATCCCTTCAATGAGGGCAACAGAAAAATTCTTGTGTTTTCGGTTTTTTCGGATACAGTGGAATATTTGTATGAAAATATAAGCACTTTTATGAAAAACAAATACGGTTTGGAAACAGATGTTATAACGGGAACCATTGAGGGGAGATCAACCATAAAGGGCTTAAAAGCCACCCTTAACAATGTTTTAACCTGTTTTTCGCCTGTAAGCAAAAATAAGGTGGCTTTAATGCCGGGGAACAGTGCCGAAATTGATATATTGATAGCAACAGACTGTATTTCAGAGGGTCAAAACCTTCAGGACTGTGATTATTTGGTAAATTATGATATTCACTGGAATCCCGTCCGTATTATTCAGCGTTTCGGACGTATTGACCGTATAGGAAGCAAAAATGCCTGCATACAGCTTGTAAATTTTTGACCCGATATGGATTTGGACGAATATATAAAGCTGAAAGACAGAGTTGAAACACGTATGAAAATTTCCGTTATGACATCTACAGGTGATGACAATCTTATTAACCCGGAGGAAAAGGGCGATCTCGAATACCGCAAGGCACAGCTTAAGCGTTTACAGGAAGAGGTTGTTGATATTGAGAAAATGTCAGAGGGAATTTCCATTATGGACTTAGGGCTTAATGAATTTCGCCTTGACCTTATGGACTATGTCAAAACCCACGAGGATATTGAACGCAAGCCTAAGGGACTTCACACTGTAGTCAGGGCGACAGATGAACTGCCGGAAGGGGTTATTTTCGTACTTAAAAATATAAATAATGGTGTAAATGCGGATAATCAAAACCGTATTCATCCATTTTATATGGTTTATATAAGCAATGAGGGAGAGATTGTCTGCGATTATTTGAACCCCAAAAAGCTGTTGGACGATATTCGTCTGCTTTGTAGGGGAAAGGATGTTCCCGATATGGAGATTTGCCGCAAGTTTAATGAGGAAACAGATGACGGCAGAAATATGGGTGAAATGTCTTTGCTGCTTAGCGACGCTATTAATTCAATTATAGATGTTAAAGAGGAAAGCGACATCGACAGCCTTTTTTCAGCAGGAGGAACATCGGCTCTTGTGTCCGATGTCAGCGGACTTGAAAATTTTGAGCTTATTTGTTTCTTTGTAGTGAAGAAATAATAACAGGAGGTATAATATGCTGGGACTGCCAAAAACAACGGAATTTAATAAGCGGCTGCCGAAGCAGAAGTTTTATGACAACTTAACCATAACGCCTGCCCTTAAAAAATCGTTTACTGAGGATATTCGGCTTATTTACTGGCGAAATAAAATAGCTGTTTCAACTATGAACCTTGCCCCCGGAAATAAGGTTACGGAAATAAAGGTTTTTGAAATAAGACTGAACTCACCGACAGTAAATGAAGCTGTTCTGCGGCTGATAGATAAGGAAATACCTTACCACATACTGTTTGTTTTGGAGTATGACAAAAAATATCAGGCATGGATAGGCTATAAAGAAGCCACCGCCGGAGCAGCAGCCTTTAAGGTCAGCAAATATTATCACACGGACTGGATGTCGGAAAGTAAACTGCCCCTTAAGGTTGAGGGGCTTAATATGGACAGTGTATATGAAAGTTTTGTCCGTCAGCTGGCAGGAGAGGCTTTGCAGCCCGACAGCACAGATGAAACCCTGACTGAAACAGTCCGCCGAAGCGAACAAAGGGAAAAAGCTTGAAAAGCAAATTGCCGCACTGCAGGCAAAAATACGGAAAGAAAAACAGCTTAATAAGCAAATACAGATGAATGCGGAGCTTAAGAAGCTGAAAAAGGAATTGGAGGTTATATAATGGCAAGAAAAAATATATTTCAAATGGTAAAAGATTCATATAATATTGAAGTAGAAGAAGAAAGGCTAGAATATTATTTTTGAAGGAAAAACAGATATGTTTAAATATTGTGACAAATATTATACATTTGAAAATTTTGTAGATAAGTTTATTTTTACTTCTTGGAAAAGTAGAGCGCACTGTATTGACGTAGAAGATTTTTTATGGACTATAGATTATAAAGAGTTGAAATGTGGGGCAAGTGTAGATA
>JAJQBF010000164.1 GCA_021203425.1 Clostridiales bacterium
ACTTAAAGAAAGTATTAAAACTGATAAACGACATCTATATCGATCAGTCCGACATACTCAGCAATAACATTTACCTGTACAACGGCAATTTAAATATTGTCTAAACGATAAGGGAGAGGCTTTAACGGCTTCTCCCCTATATTTTTTATAATTTACTTTGTCACCAATTTCAGCAGAGTATCATAGTTATCGACAACATCATAAACCACACTGTCGGAACTGACAGCCTTAAAATGCTCATGGGCGCAGTGAATTTTTGCTTTTTCGATGTCCCTCAGCTGCATAGTTTCCATAGAACCTTTCGTTTCCGCCACAAAATATATATGCTTTACAGACCCCTCTTTAAAGGCAATAGCCCAATCCGGATTATAGTGCCCTACAGGAGTTGAAATATAAAAGCCGTTCGGCAGTTTAACATAGACAGAAACATTCTCGTTTTTATCAAGTTCATCGGCAAATTTATGTTCATTGTCGGAGTCATACACAATATAGTCATACAGATGTCTTTTTGCTTTCATTGCATTAACCCCCGGTTTGCCTTTTATGGTAGGCTCGGTAAACACATCTGTAGTGTACTTATCGTCCAGCATATCATAGGTAATATGTTCAATAATCGCCGTAGCCTTTTCATCATTAATCAGTGAAGCGGCTTTAATTATAAACTCTTCGGAATTATCCTTAAACTGATCAAAAACCACCTTGTTTATGCCTGTCATTATTGAAATGATTGTTTTTCGTGTAAGTCCCATTTCTTCTACCAGCTTTCCGATTAAATCATATTTTACACTGCGGCTTGCTGAAATTTTGTTTTCAGAACCGTAAGCCGTCGAAGACTCTTTTTTAAAGGAGATGCCGTTTAACAGTTCTTCCTTTGACTTAATTTCATTCATTTGACCGCTTTCGATTTTAAAGAAAATCTTCGAAACTCGAAGTCTGCTATTTAAAGACCTAATTGACTTTTCTATAAGCTCATCTGTGTCAAAGTCCACAATATAAACAGACTTTCCGTTTATTTTCTTCCACAGCTCTTTAAACTGGGGCATAGCTAACTTATCGGAATCCACATGAAGCTGGACACTGCTTTTGCGTGCGTTTTCAGGCTGCATTAAACGGCTGTCATAGACAGAATCCACTATTGCAATTACCGAAACGGCACAGTCCGCCGCCTCTTCCGCAATCTTAATACGGTTATTTTTCTTGTCCTCATAATATTTATCCGTTAAAGTGCCTTTTCGGTCTACATAGCCGTTTACAACCATATCGAAATAAATAGCCTGTGCCGTATTTCTGTCAATAACCTGTTCGTTTCCGCTGTTGTCTTTTATTATTTTGCCCGCAAACAAATCTGCGGTAACGGCAAGAGGACGGTCTGTAACAGCCTCAGCAAGCTCAGTCTGCAAGCCTTTGGCAAAGGAATCATAGCTTTCACTGGCAATAACTGTCAGCACGTTAATATTATGTACATCATCCCCAAGCGCATTTGTGTCCATTCTTTCACCGTTTTAATTTATGCAAAGCCGCAGACCCCTGCCCACCTCCTGTCGTTTGCGTACATCACTGCCGCTTTGCTTAAGTGTGCATATTTGGAACACATTGGGGTTATCCCAGCCCTCTCTCAGGGCAGAGTGTGAAAATATAAAGCGGACAGGGGAATGCTTAGGGTCTCTGCCAAGAAGAAGCTCTTTATTTTTCATAATCAAATCATAAGCGTCAATATCATCTGAGGTTCGTTCCTTTTTATTTCCAAGCTTGCTGTTTGTCATATGTCCTTTTTTATCTATGGAAAAATAACCGGCATGAGTTGATTCGGCGGAAATGGAATCCAAATAACGGAAATAGGCTTCCTCTCCTAAACCCGGCTGAAGAGTTGAAACGATTTCCTTATATTCTTCCTCAAACATATCCGCAAATATACCGTTTATGGGCTGACCGGCGGCGTCATACTGCTCATAATGGGCAACCTTGTCAATAAAAAACAGTGACAATACCTTAATTTCCTTATAATAAAGCTGATGTTCTCTTTCAATATGCGAAAGGATCGTTTCCCTTATTTGAAGGCGGCGCAGCTGTTCTTCGCTTACTCTGCCTGTTACATCTCCTGCATAGAGCTTTATGCCGTTTAAAAATTCTACGGAGTCGTCTCTGCCGTCAATATTCTTAACAACATAATTATTTTTATATTCCTCCATTCCGTTGGAATTGTCATAGAGATTAAAGCCAATGCCTACGGTTTTTGTAACCTTCCTGATTTTGGAAGCTCCTTTAAAGTCAAACTGAATTGTGGCTGTAGGATCTGATTTTGAAAGATTTATGCTTTGCAAATATACATATCCTTCCGTTGCCGTACTTCCCGACTCAGTTATGCCTTTTACGGCAATTTTCTTAACAAGGTGCTTGTTATATGCCTCCATTGCGTCCAAACGGTAAACCATATTATAAATACTGTCCGCCTTATGAGTGGCCGAATAACGAAGTGTCATAAGAGGGCAAAATTCCTTAAGCCTTTCCTTTGTCTGCTTACCTTCTACGCTTTGAGGCTCGTCAATAATCAAAATAGGATTTGTTTTTGCTATAATATCAATAGACTGCCGAGAGCGAAACTCGTCCAGCTTCATATAAATTCGTCTTGCATCCTTCCCTTTGGCGTTAAATGCCTGTGAGTTTATAATCATAACATTTATGGCGCTGGCTGAGGCAAAGCGGTCTATTTCTGTCAAGCGTGAGGAATTATATATAAAAAAAACGTATTTTCTTTCCGTATTCCTCTGAAAAATGCTCCTGTGTGTCCTGAAAAGATTTATAAACGCCCTCACGAATTGCCACGCTCGGCACAACAACAATAAACTTACTCCAGCCGTAATGCTTGTTAAGCTCATACATTGTTTTTATGTATGTGTAGGTTTTGCCTACGCCCGTTTCCATTTCTATTGTCAGATTATACCGCCCTTCCAATTTTGAAGAAGGTGCAATCTGATTTGTTCTCTGAATTTTTTGAAGCTGTTCCAATATAATTTTATCTGAAAGCTCCGGCACAACAGGCTGATTAACCCAGCCGGTAAAATCCTCTCTGTCTGTCAGTGTCTGCTCATATTGTCCCGAACCTCTGTCTATCATATAAGAAGTGATTAAATAAGGCTGTTCGGCAAAAACATCCACAACAGCCTTTGCCACATCGGCTTGAAACTTCTGATGTTTAAACTGTAATTTCATTTAATGCCACCTCCGAAATTTGATATATTACTTACATTATATATATTCTTAAATTGGTCAGATACTGTCTGACTAATTCGATTATTTTCGGAATTAGCAAATAAGTATTCTTTATTCATATGCCTGCCCCCTTATATAACCTTTACTCTCGTATCGGGGGCAAGCAGCTTAAACCTCTCCCACACATTTATTTTCGCCGGGCTGTCTGCAAAGCAGGAGTCTCTGAAAACCACTCTCAAGGGCTGTCTCTTTGCAATTTCTATAACCACGCTGTCGGGAACATTTTCATCAAAGCAGGCTATTAAATCGCCTTCATTATATGTATGAACAGTACAGCCGCCGATTTTCTCACTGTGGTAAGGCATAGACAGGGGCAATCCCCACTCCAAGAGACAGCCGAAAAGCAGGTCAAGGTCTGTTCGGTCAGGCTTAATGTTTGACTGCATTTCAAAAAGCATTTGCTGACTGTATTCATCGGCACTGTAATAAACATCTTCCATATTTGTGTCATCAAGCTTAAACACACGAAAACCTGTGTCAAGCTCCCCTGCCGTCAGGGGATTTTCTTCCTTAATCTTTTTTCCGGCTCGCCGAATACGCTCCTTGCCGATTTCACAAATGTTGGAATATCCGGCTTTGTAAGCTTCGCTCTTTTCGTCACACTTTTCGTCCAACTGCACCATAATAAACTTACGCTTTCCGCCGTTCTCTGCGTTAAGCTGCATGACCGCATGGGCAGTTGTGGCAGAACCGGAGAAGAAGTCAAGAATAACAGAACTTTTGTCAGAGCCTAATCTTACTATTGTTTGTAATAAAGATACCGGTTTTGGAAAATCAAAACATTTTTTATTAAATAATTTTTCAACTTCTAAACTTGTACGTTGATTTGTACCAAATTCTATTCCCCAAAAATCATTCGGAATTTGTCCGTTAATTTCAGATAAGTATAATTTACCATATGGCTGTTCATCACCACCGGATGTCCAATAAATCAATCCATTTTTATCAAGTTCTTTCAATGCCTCTTCTGTAATCATCCACGGACCGTTAAGAATTTTGCCACTTTTTGTTTTAACTGGATACCAATGCCGTCCTCGTGTTTTATCAAGTAATATTTTTCTTCTGAATTTTCCATTATCATCAGAGTATCTATACTGACTTATTGCTTTTTCAGACAGCGGTAACTTTCCAAATGATAATTTTGTGATATTTTTAGCGTATACAATAATATATTCCTTTACGCGGGCAATACTTCCTATATTAGGTTGGTTATCAGTCCTTCTCCAAGTAATTTGAAACAGAAAATTATCGTCACCAAGTGTTTCATCACAAATTTTCTTTAAATTCTCTTGTTCATTATCATCAATGCTGATAAAAATAACTCCGTCATCTGACAACAAATTTCTTGCCAGCAACAGCCGGGAATAAATCATACTGCACCAGTCAGAGTGAAAGCGTCCGTTGCTGTCTGTATTTTTAAACAGCCTATCTCCGGTTTCCTCATCATTTTGCCCGATTTCTTCCGAATATTCTTCCGTTGACTGAGCGAACTTATCCTTATATATAAAGTCATTTCCTGTATTATAGGGCGGATCTATATATATAATTTTAACCTTGCCTAAATAGCTTTCCTGTAAAAGCTTTAACACCTCAAGATTATCGCCCTCAATATAAAGATTTTCCGTAGTGTCCCAGTCAACACTTTTCTCCTGGCAAGGTCTTAAGGTTTTGCGAATAGGTCTGTGCGCCTCCACAATAGAAGCCTTCTTCCCTACCCACGTAAATTCATAGGTCTCTTCACCCCCCCCCGATACAATATCGTCAGACAACATCTGCTAAAGCATTTTAAAGTTAATTGTCTTCCTAACCTTTCCGTCAGCCCCCTTAACCTCCGTTATACAATTCGGAAACAATTCCCCAATCTTCTCAATATTCCGTGACGTCAAGTCAGGGCTTTCCATTTTCATTTTCTCCATCTTATTTTACTCCTTCTATTTCTTGTTTTAATTGGTCAACTTTTTTCTTGCGTTCTTGATGATCTAATTCTAAGAACGCAAGTAATATCATTTTATATAATTCGTCATACCACGATTCAAGCATATCTTCTTGCATTAATGCAACAGCTTCTTTATAATTGTTAGTACCCTTAGCGCAATTATTATGTCGTAAGTTCAGGTTATTTAAAATATAGAATATATCTGAACTCAAGCCTTTATTAAACGATTCTAACAATTTTCGTTTTGATTCCAATTCTGAACCCAATTCAAGTAATATATCTTTTTTCTGCTTAATGTTTCCATTAAGAGAATGGTGGTTATATCTTATTACTTCAAATGAAAGTTTATCTTCAAGAATTTCTGCAACTGCTGTTACTTCCGCTTTATCTTCTATAACAAGCACCTGTTCCTTATTTTCATCATAATATGCTTTATGATTATAATG